>JAAURV010000072.1 GCA_012032065.1 Hyphomicrobiales bacterium | reverse complement strand
ACCCGGCGATCAGTTGGAATCAACTGATCGCCGATAACGTGCTCGAAAATCAATAATTTAGCGCAACTTTCCGCACTCAACCGCTACGCACTTGAGCGCCCGTTGCGCTAGACCGGGCAACAGAGCTGGTTCTGCTCGCCACAAGGGCCATAACCCGTGGGACAAGCGTAAGCATTCACTGGCGCCAAGGCCAGAACCGCGGCGGCGAGAAACAAAGCGAATTTGAACATGGCCGGCTCCCTTCAAGTGGCGACGTAATTTCGGTTATTGAAGCGAGTGTGCCAGAACCGAGCCAGGTTGACTGTGGGGAAAGTCACCGGCAATGGAGGAAGAAATGAGCCTGGAGAACTACATCGCCTTCTGCGCCGCCGCGACCGCCCTGGCATTGGTGCCCGGACCGACGGTAACTGTGATCGTGGCCAACAGCTTGCGCTATGGCGCGCGGGCCGGCCTGCTGAATGTCGCTGGAACGCAGGTTGGCTTTCTTATCTGGCTGGCGATTGCCGCCTTGGGCCTCGGCACGGCAATCGCGCTGATGGGCGTTTGGTTCGATCTTCTGCGCTGGGCGGGGGCAGCCTATCTCGTCTGGCTCGGCATCAAACTCCTTCGCAGCAAGGGCGATCTGGCGGTTGGGGCCGAAAGGGCGCGCCCCGCGGGCAGTTTCTTCATGCAGGGCTTCATCGTCATTATCACCAATCCGAAAATGCTCGTGTTGTTCGGGTTGATGATTCCGCCGTTCCTCGGCAAGGGAAGCGATGTGTTCCTCGAGACCATGATGCTGGGCTTCACCTTCATGGCGATCGCGGCGGTGGGCGACACGCTCTATGCGCTGCTCTCCGGTTACGCGGGAAGCCTCATGACCCGCTCGCGCATTCGCGGACTTGAGATTGTGAGCGGAACACTGTTGGCGGCAGGCGGCGTGTGGATGGCGCTCCGGGGCAGGGGATAGTCAAGCCATGCCAAGCTTCCGGGCGCCAATCGAAACGTAGGAAATGCAGGAAGAATTGGTTTCACTCATTGGGCTCTCCCGAGGTTCGAGGATGACTTTAAGCTGTCATCCTGATAGGTTGCGGCAGGATTGCGAACGGTCTAAGCGGAGGCCATGGCGCGCACCGGATTCTATCCAGGCTCATTCGATCCCGTCACCTATGGCCACCTCGATATCGTGGCCAGGGCGGCCCGTATTGTGGACAAACTCGTGCTTGGCGTCGGCACGCATCACGGCAAGCAGGCGCTGCTTCCCGGCGAGACTCGTGTCGCGCTTTTGCATGAAGCGACGAAGCCGATTGCCGAGCACACTGGCGTCAAGATTCAGATCGTCACCTTCGACAATCTGGCCGTCGATGCCGCGCGGCATTCCCATGCGGGCGTCATCATCCGCGGCCTTCGCGACGCCAGCGACTTCGACTACGAAGTGCAAATGGCGCAGATGAACGGCGCCATGGCGCCCGACATCGAAACCGTTTTTCTCGCCGCTTCGCCCGCCACCCGCATGATCGCGTCATCTCTGGTGAAGCAGATCGCCCGCATGGGCGGCGACGTTTCGCCCTTCATTCCCAAGGAGGCCAATGCCGCGGTTCTGGCCGCAATAAAGGCATGATCCGCCTCTAGGTCCGCACCCCATCAACAAGGAGAAGAACAGATGCTGAGACTATCCGCTGCTGCCGCCGCTTTGGCCCTGATGGCCGGTACGGCCGCCGCCGAGAGTATTGTCGTTACAACCAACGACAACTGCTCGTTCACGATCGCTCTCAAGCCTGAAATCGCGCCCAAGCATGTGGCGCAGATCACCAAGCTGGCCAAGGCGGGCTTCTACAACGGCATCGTCTTCCACCGCGTGATCGAGGGCTTCATGGCCCAGACCGGCGATCCGACCGGCACCGGCACGGGCGGCTCGAACGAGCCTGACATTCCAGCCGAGTTCAACAAGGAGCACTTTGGCCGGGGTGCCGTCGGCATGGCGCGCTCCAGCGATCCCAATTCCGGCAATAGCCAGTTTTTCGTCATGTTCGCTGATGGCGGGTTCCTCGATGGTCAGTACACGGTGTGGGGCCAGGTCGACGAGGAAGGCATGAAGTGCGTCGATCAGATCGAGCGCGGCGAGCCGCCGGCGAAGCCGGATCAAATGGTCAGGGTCGAGGTGAAGTGATGGCCGATCTCGAGAACATCCTTTATCTCGATCTCGCCAATCACAAAGGTGCCGCGAAGGGCAGGGTCACGATCAAGCTCCGCCCCGATCTCGCGCCCGGTCACGTGGCGCGCATCAAGGAACTGGCCCGCGACGGTTTCTACGACGGCGTGGTGTTCCATCGCGTGATCGACGGCTTCATGGCGCAGGGCGGCGATCCGACCGGCACCGGCACGGGCGGCTCCAAGAAACCCAATCTCAAGCAGGAATTCAGCCGCGAACCGCATGTGCGCGGTGTCTGCTCCATGGCGCGCTCGCAGAGTCCAGACTCGGCCAACAGCCAGTTCTTCATCTGCTTCGACGACGCCACCTTCCTCGACAAGCAATACACCGTCTGGGGCCAGGTGACCGAAGGCATGGACCACGTCGACACCATCAAGCGTGGCGAACCGGTGCGCGAGCCGGACAAGATCGCCAAGATGCAGGTGGCGGCGGACGCGAAGTGACAGCACGCACTCTCGCCGCCGCGGTTGTTCTGGCGGAATGGCTGGCGAAACCCATTTCATCGCATGGGTGACCTTCAGCAGCGGCGGTGCGGGTTCCGAGCCGTGAACGTTTTGTTCCAGTCCGAGAAAGTATGCGCGTAGCCGACTTCGATTTCGATCTTCCGCCGGATCAAATTGCGCTCAGGCCCGCCTCGCCGCGTGATTCCGCCAGACTGCTGGTGGTACGGCAAGGGGCTTTGGAAGATCGGGTTGTGCATGACCTGCCTGCGCTCCTGCGCGCCGGCGACGTTCTCGTCTTCAACAACACCAAAGTCATTCCGGCGGCGCTCTCGGGCAAGCGCATCGGTCGCGGCGGCACTTCGCCGAAAATCGAGGCGCTTTTACATATGAGGCTCAATGCATCGCGATGGAAAGCGTTTGTGAAGCCCGCGAAGAAGCTTGATGCGGGCGACCGGCTGCGTTTTGGCAACGAAGCTCGTGTGTGTTTGCTTGGAAACGTGGAAGCAACCGTCGAAGCGAAAGGCGAGGCGGGCGAGGTTACGCTCGCTTTCGACTTTGCCGGACCGGTGCTGGACGAAGCGATCGTTGCCGTGGGCGACATGCCGCTGCCGCCCTACATCGCGGGCAAGAGGCCCACCGACGCGCGGGATGCCGCCGACTATCAGACGCTGTTTGCGGAAATCGAAGGTGCGGTCGCAGCGCCGACAGCCGGACTTCACTTCACGCCCCAACTCATGAAACACCTTCAAGAGTCCGGAATCGGGCATGAATTCGTGACCCTCCATGTGGGAGCCGGTACGTTTCTTCCGGTTAAGGCCGAGGACACCAAAGACCACAAGATGCATGCCGAGTGGGGCAGCGTGTCTAAGGACGCTGCGGAACGCCTCAAGAGGACTCGGGAAAAGGGAGGCCGCATTGTGGCTGTCGGCACCACTTCGCTGCGCCTTCTCGAAGCTTCGGGTCTCGACCCCTTCGAAGGCACGACGGACATTTTCATAACTCCTGGCTACCGCTTCCGCGCGGCCGACCTGCTGATCACCAATTTCCATCTCCCGAAATCCACGTTGTTCATGCTCGTATCGGCCTTCGCCGGGCGGGAGCGCATGAAAGCGGCCTACGCACATGCGATCGCCGGCAACTATCGCTTCTATTCCTACGGCGACGCGAGCCTGCTATTCCCGGCAACATGACGGCGGAGTTTTCATTCACCTCGAGAAGCAGGATGGTGCGGCGCGGCTGGGCCGGATTGTGACGGGCCGCGGCGCGATCCGCACGCCGGCGTTCATGCCTGTGGGAACGGTTGGCACGGTAAAAGGGCTTTATCTCGACCAAGTGCGCGATGCCGGAAGCGACATCATTCTCGGCAACACTTATCATCTGATGCTGCGGCCCGGCGCCGAGCAGGTTGCCAAGCTCGGTGGGCTGCATACGTTCATCGGCTGGGATGGTCCGATCCTCACCGACTCCGGCGGCTTTCAGGTGATGTCGCTCTCGAAAATCCGCAAGGTGAGCGAGCAGGGCGTCACCTTCCAATCGCACATCGATGGGCGCAAGTACGAACTGACACCAGAGCGCGCCATGGAAATCCAGCGGCTTCTGGGCAGCGACATTCAGATGCAGCTCGACCAATGCATCGAATATCCGCACACGGAGAAACAGGCGGAGAAAGCGATGCAGCTTTCTCTGCGTTGGGCCGAGCGTTCGCGCAAGGCCTTCGGCTCGCAGCCGGGGAGAGGCAACTTCGGCATCGTTCAGGGCGGTGTGAACGAGAAACTGCGTCTTCAAAGCGCCGAGGGTCTTAAGAAGATTGGTTTTGAAGGATACGCAATTGGCGGGCTGGCGGTTGGCGAGGGGCAGGAACTCATGCTGCGCACGGTTGAATTCGCGGCGCCGCAGCTGCCGCGGGACAAGCCGCGTTATCTCATGGGCGTTGGCACGCCGGAAGACTTGCTGGAGTCGGTTGCGCGCGGCATCGATATGTTCGATTGCGTGATGCCAACCCGCTCCGGCCGCCACGGCCAGGCGTTCACGCGCTTTGGCAAGATCAACATAAGAAACGCCCGCCACGCCGGCGATCCCCGCCCGCTCGATCCCGAAAGCCCGTGCCCGGCACTTTCGAGATACTCGCGGGCCTACCTGCATCACCTGATCCGCTCGGGCGAACTTCTCGGCATGATGCTGCTCTCATGGGCCAATATCGCCTACTATCAATCGCTGATGCAGGGCATGCGCGCGGCGATCGCGGAAGGAACATTCGAGGATTTCCGGGCCAAGACAAAGGAACAATGGAAACGCGGCGATGTCTTGCCGTAACAAGCGAGGAACAGGAGGCAGTCCATGAAAATGTCCGATGAAGTCGTCATTCCCGCGAGCCGCGAGGCGGTGTGGAAAGCCTTGAACGATCCCGATGTGCTGAAGCGCTGCATTCCCGGTTGCGAGTCGATCTCCAAGAAGTCCGACACACGGATGGAAGCGGTCGTCGGCGTGAAGCTCGGGCCGGTGAAGGCCAGGTTCAATGGAGCGGTGACGCTTTCCGATCTCGATCCGCCGAACGGCTACCGCATTTCAGGCTCGGGCAGTTCATGATGGGTTCCGCTTCGGGCGGCGCTGATGTGAAACTCGAAACCGTACCCGAGGGCACCAGGCTGAGCTACGATGTCGACGCGCAAGTAGGCGGCAAGATTGCAAGCTTGGCCGCGCGCTTCATCGATCCCACCGCGCGCATGCTGGCGGGGCAGTTCTTCGAGAAACTCGCGGCGATCGCCGGCAGCATGACGGCGGCTGCCGCGCCCAAGGCGCCGAAAAAGGCGGCGGCGAAGAAGCCCGCTGCAAAGAAGGTTACGAAAAAGCCGGCCAAAGCCGCCGCCAGAAAGAAGCCCGCCAAGAAACCGGCAAAGAGGAAACGCTGATCCGCCGCTTCGATCGTACTTGACATTCGAAAGCGGCTGGGCAACATTTAACATATAGGTTAAATGTAATGACAGCCGTTCTCGACACCACGTTCTCGGCACTTGCCGATCCCACCCGGCGCGCCATCCTTTCCAGGCTGGCCGACGAGCCGCGGCTGAGCGTGGGGGAAATCGCGTCCCCTTTCGGCATTTCGTTGCCCGCAATCAGCAAGCATCTCGACGTGCTGGAGGAGGCACAGCTGGTGCGCAGGATCAGATCAGGGCGGCAGGTGATCTGCCGCCTCGATGCCGCGCCGCTTGAGGCCGCCATGCGCTGGCTCGCCGAATACGAAAAGTTCTGGAGCCTGCGCCTCGATGCGCTGACCGCCCTGTTGGAGGAGAGAGAATGGCAACCGCCAAGGACATCTCGCTTAGCCTCGTCCGCACTATCAAAACCACGCCGGAAAAAGTCTTCGCCGCCTGGATCACGCCCGAAACGCTGAAAAACTGGATGGCGCCGAGGGATGACATGGAGGTGATCGTCGCCGAAACCGATCCTCGAATTGGCGGCCGTTACAAGATCGTGATGCGCGAGCGTGACGGACGTGAGCATGGCGTGTCGGGAATCTACAAGGAACTGGAGCCGGGCCGGCGGATTTCATTCACTTGGGGCTGGATCACGAACCCGGACATGGAAACGCTTGTGACGATCGATCTGCGCAAGATTGATGCGGGGACCGAGCTCACGCTCACCCACATCAAATTTGCCGACGATCAAACGCGTGATATGCACATGCAAGGCTGGACCGGTTGCGTCGGCAGACTCGAAAGACTCTTTGCAGCTTGAAACAGAGGAGGAAGACCATGGCAAAATACGAAGGCGGATGCGCGTGCGGAGCGGTGCGTTTCGAAACCGACGCGGAACCCATGATGGCCGGGCATTGTCAGTGCCGTCATTGTCAGCGCCTGTCCGGTGCGGGGCACTTGACCTTCGCTGCGTTTCCGGAGCCCGCCGTCAAGATCACAGGCAAGATCAAATATTGGGACTACAAGGCCGATAGCGGCAACACCGCGACCCGCGGCCATTGCCCGACATGCGGCTCGATGCTTCTCGGTAAGACCTCGGGCATGCCTGGTGGAATTGCCGTCAATCTTACGTCACTCGACGATCCCTCGAAGGTCGCTCCGCAAATGGTATTCTTCAGCGCAATGGGACAGATTTGGGACCAACTCGATCCGGCGCTGCCGAAATTTCCCGGCATGCCGCCGATGTGAGGGAGGAGAAAAAATGGCTGAACTTACCGAAGGTGTGAACTGGATTGCGGTCATTGCCGGGACCGTATTGTCGTTTCTTCTGGGATGGCTGTGGTACTCGCCGAAACTCTTTGGCGTGAAGTGGGCGGAAGGCGTTGGAGTGAAACTCGGCGCCGCCAACGCGATGCCCATGGGCGCTATGGCCGCGCAATTGCTGGGTACGTTCCTGCTCGCGTGGTTAATCGGAATCACAGCTGCCAAGAATGCACTGCTGACCGCAATACTGATCGCCCTGTTGGCGATTGTGTTGATTGTGGCCAATGGCCTGTTCGCGCGGAAAAGCAGCTACGCGATAACCGTGGAGGCCGGCTTTATTGCGGCCATGGCCGTTGTCATGATCGCTGTGCAGGGGATCTTGTAGTCATTTCCCTGCGCCACCCGTGTGTTCGCCCTCGCGCGTCAGATAATAGGCCGCGAGGATGGGCACGAAGGTGACCGCCACAACGAAGATCGCCACCACATTGGTGACGGGACGCTGGCGCGGGCGGATCAGTTCGTCCAACATCCAGATGGGCAATGTCTTCGATGAGACGCCGGTGCCGGACGTGAAGGTGGTGACGATCACTTCATCGAAGGAAAGCGCGAACGCGAGCATGCCTCCCGCCAGAAGTGCGGAGGCGATATTGGGCAACACCACATGGCGAAAGGTCTGGAAGCCGTTCGCGCCCAGATCCATCGAGGCTTCAATCATGTTTTCCGAAAGCCTGCGGAAGCGGGCAAGCGCGTTGTTGTAGACCACGACGATGCAGAATGTCGCGTGGCCCAGCACGATGGTCCACGCCGAGAACGGAATGTCCATGATTGAGAACGCTGAACGGAGCGAGATGCCGGTGATGATGCCGGGGAGTGCAATGGGCAGAATGAAAAGCAGTGAGATGTAGTCGCGTCCAAAGAACTTTGCGCGCGACACCGCGGCCGCCGCGCATGTGCCGAGGACGAGCGCGATCGCCGTGGCAATAGCCGCCACCTTGACCGAGAGCCAGATGGAATCCCAGATGTCCTGCCGCTCCCACACGACGCCGAACCACTTCGAGGTGAAACCGGGCGGCGGGAAGGCGTAGGATTTCTCCTCGGTGGTGAATGCGTAGAGGAAGATCAAGAGCAGCGGCAGATGCAGAAACAGCAATCCCGCAATTGCTGCAAGCGTCAGCGCCCTGGGTGCGCGGTCGCCGCGGTCAGAGCGCATCGAAGGCTCCCATGCGTTTTGCAACAGTCAGATAAATTAGCATGATGACGATCGGCACGACAGTGAAGGCGGCGGCGAGCGGAATGTTGCCTGCCGTGCCCTGCTGCAAATACACCGCATAACCCAGAAACACCGACGAATTGCCGATGATCTGCGGAATGATGTAGTCGCCGAGTGTGAGCGAGAAGGTGAAGATCGATCCGGCAATGAGGCCTGGAAGCGCCAGCGGGAAGATCACTTTCCAGAAGGTCTGATTGGGCGCCGCTCCAAGATCGGCGGAGGCTTCGAGCAGATTGACCGGCACGCGCTCCAGTGCGGCTTGCGTCGGCAGGATCATGTAGGGAAGCCAGACATAGACGAAGACGAGGAACGTTCCGATATAGCTGATGGACAGCGACGGTCCGCCGATCACCGGGATCGAAAGAACTGCATTGAGCAGCCAGGTGAGATGAAGTTTCGCCGCCAGCCAGCCGATAATTCCTTCCTGCGCCAGAAGCAGCTTCCAGGAATAAACCTTGACCAGATAACTCGACCACAGCGGCAGCATGACCAACAGATAGAACAGCGCTTTCCACTTTCCCTTGGCATAACGCGCCGCGTAGTAGCCGATCGGAACCGAGATCGCCGCGCACGCCAGCGTCACCGCAATCGCCATGAGCAGGCTGCGAAAGATGACATCGAGATTGGCGAGGCTCAGAAGCTCGCGATAGGTCTTGAGCGTCCACTCATAGACGATGAAGCCGGAGAACTCGTCGATGGAGAAGAAGCTCTGCGCAAGCACGCGGCGAGCGATCCCATATAGACGACGCCGATCCAGATGAGCGGCGGCCCGAGCAGCAAAGTTACGAGGAGCGCCGGCCGCCGGTAGAGTGTATCCCAGACGCCGGACATCAGCCGTCATCCATCGCGTGCATCGCCGTCAACGGCCAGTGAAGCGATATGTTCTCCCCCTCCGTGACCCGCAATCCGCCCGCCGGCACATTTGCCGCGATGCGCTGGCCACCGGTATCGGCGACAATGCGGGTGACCGAGCCCTGGTAGTGAACGGAGTTGACGCGGGCCAGAACCGATGCGCCGGTGCCTTGTCCAACCGAAATGCGTTCGGGGCGGAGGCTGGTCCACTTTCGCGGGCCTCCGAGCCTTTCCGAGAACTCCGGCGGCAGCACATTCGACGAGCCTACGAAATCGGCCACGAATTTCACCATTGGCCTCTCGTAGACGTCTTCCGGGGTTCCCGCCTGCACGATCTTGCCATTGTTGAAGATCGCGACTCTGTCGGCCATTGACAGAGCCTCGCCCTGATCATGGGTGACGAATACGAAGGTGATGCCAAGGTTGCGCTGAAGGGTCTTGAGCTCGACCTGCATTTGCTCACGGAGCTTGAGATCGAGCGCGCCCAGCGGTTCGTCGAGCAGCAGCACGCGGGGTTTGTTGACGAGCGCTCGCGCCAGCGCCACGCGCTGCCTCTGCCCGCCGGAGAGCTGCGATGGCCGCCTTGCGCCGTATCCCGGGAGAGCCACCAGCGACAGGGCTATTTCGGCCTCCGCATGGCGCTCAGGCCTGGAGATGCCCCTCACCATCAGGCCATAAGCCACATTATCCAGCACCGTCATATGTGGGAAGAGGGCGTAGTCTTGAAAGACGGTGTTGACGTTGCGCTTGTAGGGCGGAACGCCTTCCGCCGTTTCGCCTGCAATCTCGATATGGCCGGATGTTGGCTGTTCGAACCCTGCGATCAGCCGCAGGCATGTGGTTTTGCCGGACCCGGAGGGGCCCAGCAGCGCAAAAAATTCGCCTTCGCCGATATCAAGCGAGACATCGTCGACCGCGCGCACGCTGCCGAAATGGCGGCTCACATGCTGAAAACTGACGGCGGGTTTCATAATCGATGGTGACCCTCTCCCGCCCTTCGGAGGCGGGAGAGGATTGGCTTGTTCAGCGCCCGCCGAGCACCGCGATCATGTCGGAGACCCAGCGGTAGTACGGAACGCATCCGGCGGACTGCGACGCGCACTTGGCAACCGGTGTGCGCCAGAAGTGAATCTTCTCGAAGTTCTGCAGGCCATTGGTCTCGCAGCCCGCGTCGGTAAGAAGCGCATTGCCCTTGCAGGCGGCGGTAACCGCGGGCACCGAACCAAACCACGCCGCGAGATCGCCCTGAAGCTTCGGATTGACCGAATGCTCCATCCACATATAGGCACAGTTGGGATGCGCTGCTTCCGCATGCATCATCGTGGTGTCGGCCCAGCCAGTCGCTCCTTCCTCGGGAATGGTGGAGGCAATCGGCGTCTTCTCCATCGCAGCCTTGTCGGCTTGCAGTATGTTCACCTGAAATGGCCAGGACGACGATGCAACCACGCCTTCGTTCTTGAAATCGTCCATCTGGATGAAAGCATCGTGCCAGTAGCGGCAACGAGACCGCGTTGGACCCGCAAGAGATCGAGCGCGGCCTTGTACTGCTCTTCCGTCAGTTCATAAGGGTCCTTGATGCCGAGTTCTGGTTTCTTCTTCATGAGATAGAGCGCTGCGTCGGCGATATAGATCGGTCCGTCGAAGGCCTGCACGCGGCCCTTGTTGGATTTGCCATCCGGCAGGTTCATTTCGCCGAACACGATGTCCCAGCTCTTGGGCGCTTCCTTGAAGACATTGGTGTTGTAGGCGAGCACGTTCGGACCCCACTGATAGGGCACGCCATAATGCTTGCCATCGACGGTGTGCCACGGCGCATTTTGCAGGCGCTCGTCAACCGTGCCCCAGCTCGGGACCAGGCTCGTGTTGATTTCCTGTACCTTGCCGCCGGCAATCAGACGCAGGCTGGCGTCGCCCGATGCGGTCACGACATCGAAGCCGCCCTCGTTCATCAGCGCGACCATTTCGTCGGAGGTATTGGCCGTCTTGACGTTGACCTTGCAGCCGGTCGCGGTTTCGAAGGATGTCACCCAGTCATAGGCCTTATCGGTAGATCCGTTTTCGATATAGCCGGGCCAGGCGACGATATCGACTTGTCCTTCACCCTGATCGACGCT
>JAAURV010000071.1 GCA_012032065.1 Hyphomicrobiales bacterium | reverse complement strand
TGTATTCGCTTTCAGGAGCGCGTCGATGGCGGCGTCAATTGTGGGATCGGCGACGCCGGCGAGATTGCGCGAGCCCGGCACATCGCGGGTGGCCGAATGCCACAAATTCCTCTGTTCGTTGCCAGGCGAGAGCGAGTTGAATACCGAGAACGGCACAATGTCGAAATCGAATTCGCTGGTGATGCGCGTGAACTGCGGGCTGTCGAGCAGGCGGAGTTGCATGTCGATGCCCATCAGTTGAAGTGCCCGCTGATAGTGAAGCGCGATTTTCTCCTGTTCTCTGGTCAGGATGGCGAGGGTGAAACTCAAGGGCGTGCCCGCGCTGTCGACCATCCTGCCGTCTGACTGCTTGTAGCCTGCTGCAGCAAGCAACTGCACGGCCTTGCGCATCACCTTACGGTCCTGGCCTGAACCATCCGTCACCGGCAAGGCATAGGTTCCATCGAGGATCGCCGGGTGAAGCGTTGCCGCAGCGCCGCCGAGGATGGCGAGCTCCGCATCGCTTGCAGGTATTCCTTTCGACGAGAGTTCAGAGCCTGAGAAATATCCATGTGTACGGCGAAACGCATTGGCGAAGAGATTGGCGTTCGCCCATTCGAAATCGAAGGCCTGGACCAGTGCCTCCCGTACACGCTTGTCCTTGAAGATGTCGCGGCGAGTATTGAAAATCAGTCCGGAGGCCGACGCCGGCGATTTGGCGGTGACCGTTTCGAGGATGACTTTACCTTCCTTGACCGCCGGAAAATCATAGCCGGAAGACCATTTCACCGGATCGCTTTCAATGCGCGCATCGGCCAGGCCGCCCTTGAAGGCTTCGAACGTCGCGTTCGCATCGCGATAGTACTCGAAGCGGACTTCGTCGAAATTCCAGAAGCCTCTCGATTCCGGCCTTCCGTTGGCCCACCAGTCCCTGTTTCGCTTGTAGACGATCGTTTCCCCCGGCTTGATCGTACCGATTGTGTAGGGGCCGGAACCGACGATGGGATCGAATGTGGTCGCCTCGAAGTCCCTTCCTTCCCAGTAGTGTTTTGGCAAGATCGGCAGGAAACCGACGAGAAGTGGAAGCTCGCGATTGCCGCCGGTCTGCTTGAAGATCACAGTGAGCGGATCGGGCGTTTCGACGGACTCTACCGCCGATGGCGTGTTCCGATACCGCGGAAGCGCCTTCTCGCGCAGCAGGTTGACTGTAAAGGCGACATCGGCCGAGGTGACGGGTTTGCCGTCTGAAAACTTTGCTTCCGGCCTCAGCTTGAACGTGAATGTCTGGCGGTCGCCGGATACATCGATGGTCTCGCAGATATGGCAATAGAGCGCGAATGGTTCCGCCCAATTGCGAGTCATCAGCGACTCGTAGACGTAGACGTTGACGCCTGTCGCCTTCTGGCCTTTCACAACGAACGGGTTGACCGAGTCAAAACTTCCGGTGATCGCCTGCCGCAGAATGCCGCCCTGCGGCGCGTCCGGGTTGGCATAGGGGAAGTTCTTGAAATCCGGCGGCAACGCCGGTTCGCCATGCATTGCGATGCCGTGCCGGGGCTCGGCATGGACAAGTGTAACCGCCAAGAGAAGGGCGGCGGAAAGCGCCCAGAGGTATCGAATCAATTTCATGCGCGGCACCTTACCCGCTTTCGCGGGATGCGGTGTTTAGCGCACGAGTATGTTCGAAAATTGCCAGGGGTCGCGCTTGTCCAGGCCCTCTTTGAAGAGACTGCCGTGGCTATCGAGCGGCGTCCACTTGGTGTAGACGCCGGTGACTGGCCCAAGGTACGGCTTCTGCACTTCGAGGCAGCGGCGGTAATCCATTTCGTCGGTCTCGACGATGCCGGCATCCGGGTTCTCGATGGCCCAGACCATGCCGGCCAGCACCGCGGAGGTCACTTGCATGCCGGTGGCGTTCTGGTAGGGCGCGAGCTTCCGCGCTTCGTCGATCGAGAGCTGCGAGCCGTACCAGTAAGCGTTCTTTTTGTGCCCGTAGAGCAGCACGCCCAACTCATCCATGCCGTCGACGATTTCGTCCTCTTCGAGAATGTGGTTTTGCGACTGACGCTTGCCGCCCGCACCCAGCATCTCGTGCCAGGAAAGAACCGCATCATTTGAGGGGTGATAGGCGTAATGGCAGGTCGGGCGATACACCGCTTTGGCTCCCTTGCGCACGGTGAAGTAGTCGGCAATCGATATGGCTTCGTTGTGGGTGACGAGGAAGCCGAACTGCGGTCCGGCAGTCGGCACCCAGCTCAGTACGCGTGTATTTGCGCCGGGACGCTCCAGATAGATGGCGGCGCCGCTGCCGCTCTTGTGGCGGCGGCCTTCTGGAGGAAGTCTCTTCTCATGCGTGCCCCAGCCAAGTTCCGCCGGCTGCAGGCCTTCCGAAATGAAGCCTTCGACCGACCAGGTGTTGATGAAACAATCGAGCGGCTTGGGAGACTTAGCGCGCTGCGTATCGCGCTCGGCGATGTGAATGCCCTTGACGCCAAGCCGTTGCATAAGCAGCGCCCAATCCTCGCGCGATTCCGGATGCTGAAACTTAAGCCTTGTATCCCGCGCGATATCGACCAGCGCCTGTTTGACGAACCACGACACCATGCCGGGATTGGCGCCGCAACAGGATACAGCCGTAGGCCCGCTGCCTAGCTTGCGCTTCAAGGCCAGCAGGCCTTCGCGCATGACGTAGTTGGAGCGCGCGGCGTTGTCGAGCTTGCTGTTGTAATAGAAGCCTGGCCACGGTTCGATGACGGTGTCGATGTAAAGCGCGTTGGTTTCGTCCGCGAGGCGCATGATGTCGAGCGAGCCCACATCGACCGACAGATTGACCACGAACGCCGGGCCTGGTCCGGCGGTCAGGAGAGGCTTCAACATCTTTCTGTAATTTCCGCGCGTGAGGCCTTCCTTGAGGAAGCGGATGCCGTGCTTGTCGGCAATGTGCTTCGAGGCGTCCGAAGGATCGATGATGGTGATCCTCGAGTGGTCGCAGGCAATGTGGCGCAGGATGAGCGGAAGCGTGCCCCGGCCGATCGAACCGAAGCCCACCATGACGATCGGACCATCCCACTTGGCTTGCGTTGGCCAGTTGCTCATCTCACCCCCTCTTGCGGAAAGTCGAAAACGGAGGCTGCGTTTAGCGGAAGGCTTGGGGCTTGAACAGCGTCTTTCTGTTAGTTCTGCCGGCGGGAAGGATACCGGTTGCCTGAAGACGAGATGAACACGACGGAGCCGTCATCCTCGACCACATCGTAGCAGGACCAGGTCTGGCTTGGAGGCCACTGCGAGCAGTATTGATCCCCGCGGATGTCCCAGAGCCCGTTGGAGACTGATGCGCCCTGCATATAGAAAGTTGCGCCGGTCCTCTGGAATATCTGCGACCAAGGATTGCCGTTCTCGTCCGTGCCACCGAAAACATGGTCGGCAAGTGCGCGCGGATTTCCGGGCTGCCCAATTTGCGTTCTTCAGCCTCCGCTACGAGCGGCATCAGAAGAAATGGCAAAAGTACGATTGCTTTGCGCATTACGCCAAGTTTCTCAGCCGATTTTCGTGCCGCCAGTCATCGAAGAAAAACGGGAACTGCCATGGGCAGCTCCCGCTTAGCCGTGTTTGGTTCCGGAACTCAATACTTGTCGATCAGCTTCCTGGCCTCCTCGCCGCGCTGGTCGGCTTTCATTTCCGAGCCGATCTCGGCAGATTCCTGCTTCATCTGGATCACGTGCCAAGCGATCCAGAAAGCGAGGCCGATGATCACCATTAGCACCTCTGTCCCTTGGAAAGGATAGATCGCGCCGATGCTCTTGAGATCGACGGCCCAGCTGGGAACACCTGTTGTAGCCATGTGTCTGTCTCCTTTCCTTATTTCACCAGCGCACGTTCGGCGGCAATAATGTCCTTCACCGCCGCGTCATATGACTCGCGCCCCTTGAAATCGAGGCCTTCGAGCTCGACTTTGGCCGGCACACGCAAGAGATTTGCTTTGTGCAGGATTTTGGCGAGGATCCAGACCGGGATGAAGCCCAAGAGGAACATGATGCAGGCGCCAACGAAGTTGCCAAGCGGATTGATGGCCGCATAACCCTCGTAAGGCGAAGATGCGGTGCCCCAAAGCATGAAGCCCGCTATCACGACTCCGAGGAAGCCGCCGTAGCCGTGCACCGCCACCGCGCCCACCGCGTCGTCGATCTTGAATTTGCGCTCGACGAAGTAGTGGAGCTTGTAACAAATGTAAGGCACAATCGCTCCGATCAGCATGGCCTGGATCGGATGATAGAGATCGTTGCCTGCCGAAGCACCGATGATGCCACAGAGGCCTGCCGAGTAAGTCCAGAAGGCGTCGCCCTTGGAGAAGACGTAGCCCGCCATCATGCCGCCCGAGAGCGACATCAGGAAGTTGAAGGTGATGGCTGAGAGTGTGGTCGGCGCGAGGTAGATGTTTGTCGCCGTCCAGGTTTCGCCGGTGATCTGGCCCGCGATCGTTCCGGGAGAGATCATCGGAATGTTGCAGGCCGCGTAGAAGCCCCAGAAGCCGGTGTAGATCAGGAAAAGCCCGATCGTGACCAGCCAGGGATTGTGCGGCGGGATATCGCGCGGAGTTCCATCGGCGCGGAACTTTCCGAGCCTGGGCCCCAGCACGATGAGTGTTGCGAGCGCGGCACCACCGGCGATCGCATGCACCACGCCTGACGCGTAGGCATCGTGGTAGCCGAGGTACTTCACCATCCAGCCGCCGGCACTCCAGCCCCACGCGGCGTCGGTAATCCACAGGACCGAGCCAAGCAGCACCGCGATCAGCCAGAACGCGCCCATGCGGATGCGTTCGATGACCGCGCCCGAAACGATGGAGGCGGTGGTGATCGAGAACAGCAGGAAGGCTGCCCAGAACACGCCGTTGAGGCGGTGCCAGATCGGCGCGCCGTTGAGATCGGCGGGATCGGCGGTGATGCCCCAAGCGGCATCGGTTGCGTTCGCGCCGGACAAATGCGTGCCCATCAACGGGCTCCACGGCGATGCGACCTTGTTCGGATCGTAGAACAAGGCATCGCTTGTGAATGTGAGCCAATAGAAGCCAGTCGGGAAAGCGAAATAAATCCACCAGCCGAAGAAGAAAAACGTCACCGTGACGAGCGGAATCGCCATGGTGTTCTTCATCAGCGTGTGCATGTGGTTGCGGCGGCGCGATGCGCCCACTTCATACATGCAGAAGCCCACATGTATGAGGAACATGAAAACCACCGTCACCCAGTAATAGAACTCGGTGAAGATGACATTCAGCGTACTGACGTTGTCACCCATTTGTTTCCCCTATTCTGGCTGCCGTTGTCCCCACAGCCGCCGCAGCCGCCCCTTTGATTCGTTGCTTGTGGGCAATTTTGTTTCCTTGGAGGAGACAACGCCTGCGGCAAGTTGTCAAGAACGTATCAGTTGACCTTAGGTCGCCAAAGCACGGGAAGAACCAGCATTGTCGCCGCGAGAATGAACAGGATCAGCGCGATGGGATGAGTGACGAAGACACTCCAATCGCCCTGTGAAATCGAAAGTGCCCGGCGCAGATTTTGTTCGGCCAGCGGGCCGAGGATCAGCCCGATGATGCAGGGAGCCACGGGAAACTCGAAGCGGCGCATGAGATAGCCGATGAAGCCGGTGATGAAGAGCAATCCGAGATCGAAGGCCGAGCGGTTGACGCTGTAAACGCCGAGCGTCGAGAACACGAGAATGCCGCCATAGAGCAGCGGCTGCGGGATGCTGAGCAATTTGACCCACACGCCAACGAGCGGAAGGTTCAGCACCAGCAGCATGGCGTTGCCGATGAAGAGGCTGGCGATCAGGGTCCAAACCAGCGGCCCCGACGCCTCGAAAAGCTGCGGGCCGGGTTGAAGGCCATATTGCTGGAATGCCACGAGCAGGATGGCGGCGGTGGCGGAAGTGGGAAGGCCAAGCGAGAGCAGTGGAACGAGGACGCCCGCCACCGCCGAGTTGTTTGCGGCTTCTGGGCCGGCGACGCCCTCGATGGCTCCCGTGCCAAACTCCCGCGGGCGCTTGCTGAGTTTCTTTTCGAAGAAATATGACAGGAACGTCGGTATTTCGGTGCCGCCGGCAGGCAGCGCGCCGAAGGGAAAACCAAGAGCAGTGCCGCGAAGCCAAGGTTTCCAGGATCGCCGCCAGTCTTCGCGGCTCATCCACAGCGAACCCTTGACGGTTTCGACGGTCACCTCGCGCAAATCGCGCCGCGAGGCGACATGCATCGCCTCGCCGACCGCGAAAAGCCCCACGGCGACGACGACAAGATCGACGCCGTCGAGAAGCTGGGGATAACCAAAGGCGAGGCGGGCCTGCCCGGTCAGTTCGTCAATTCCAATCAATCCCATGGCGATGCCGATAGCGAGCGCGGTCAGACCCTTGTAGATGTGGCTTCCGAGCATGGCTGACGCCGTCGTGAACGCCAAGATCATCAGCGCGAAGTATTCGGCTGGGCCAAATGCGATGGCGAGCTTGACGACGAGTGGAGCGCAGAATGTGAGCAATAGCGTTCCGATTGTGCCCGCCACGAATGAGCCGATCGCTGCCGTCGCGAGAGCTGGCGCGCCGCGGCCCGATCGCGCCATGAGGTTGCCCTCGATGGCGGTGATGATCGAGCCGGATTCGCCAGGTGTATTGAGCAGGATCGAGGTCGTCGACGAACCATACATGGCGCCATAGTAGAGGCCGCCGAACATGATGAAGGCCGCGGTCGGATCGAGATAGCCGGTGATTGGAAGAAGCAGCGCAATGGTCAGCGCCGGGCCAATGCCGGGAAGAATGCCGATGAAAGTTCCGAGCGATACGCCAAGCAGCGACCAGCCAAGATTTTGAAGCGTGAGTGCGGTTGCAAATCCGCCAAGCAGTTGCTCGAGCGCGCTCACGCAAAGACCTCACCGAGAGGAAGCCGCAGCCCCAGGGCCATCGCGAAAACCAGATAGGCGACGATACTCAGTATCAGGCCGGCGATGATATCGCGCACAATTTGCGTGCTGCCCAGCGCGTGGCTCGTCAATACGAAGACAAGAATCGCGACGGGAATGAAACCTATGAGGTTGATCAGCCCGGCAGCGAGACCCAGGGCCAGAAGAATTTCCATCGGGCCGCGAAGTTCGAAACCCTGGCCGGCGGGCCGCGCGGCGGCGCGCCATGCCACGATGAGTCCGCAGCCAATGAGCAAGGCCGCTGCAAACCAAAGAAAAGCCGCTGGGCCTACTTTCGCATAGATGGGCGCCACTTTGACGCTCGTCGCCTGCCAGCCGATGATAGCGCCCGCCAAAACGATCCCGAGCCCCAGAAGGAGCTCGGGCCAATTTCGGCTTTGGGCCGTCACTGAACCAGGCCGATGGTCTTCAATGTGGCGGTGACGCGGTCGTTCTCGGCTTTGAGAAACGTGCCGAAATCATCGCCCGCCATATAGAGGTCGAGCCACTTCTTGTCGGCGAGCACTTTCTTCCAGGCGTCCGACTTGTGCATGGCGTCGACCGCGTCGAGCAGAGCCTTCTTCTGATCATCCGAGATGCCGGGAGCCGCCACCACGGAGCGCCAATTGGCCAGTTCGACTTCAATGCCCTGTTCTTTCAAAGTCGGAATGTCGACCCCCTCGACCTTGGCGCCCGAGGAAATGCCGAGCGCGCGAAGTTCGCCCGACTTGATCTGGCCTTCCCACTCGCCATAGCCGGAAATGCCCGCGGTCACATGCCCGCCGAGGATGGCGGCCAAGGCTTCGCCGCCGCCGGAGAAGGGCACATAGTTGAGCTTGGTCGCATCGGCGCCCGCGGCTTGTGCCACGAGGCCCGCCAGAATGTGATCCGTGCCGCCGGCCGATCCGCCACCGACGGAGACCTTTCCGATATCGGTTTTCATGGCGGCCGCGAGATCGCCCAAGGTCTTGAGAGGCGAGGCGGCGGGGACGACGATCACTTCATATTCGCCAGTGAGCCGCGCGATTGGCGTGGTGTCGGCAAGCGACACTGGCGATTGGTTGGTCAATACCGCGCCCACCATGACCAGACCGTTCACCAGCAGCGCGCTGCCGTCGCCCTTGTTCTTGTCGGCGAACTGGGCGAGGCCAACGGTTCCGCCTGCGCCCGCGACGTTCTCGACGGTGACGGCCTTGGCGAGACCAGCACCCTGCATGACTTCCGCGATGGAACGCGCGGTCTGATCCCAGCCGCCGCCCGGTTTTGCCGGGGCGATGATAGTCAGATTATCCATGGCCAAGGCTGGAATAGCCAGCATCGTGGCGCCCGCAAAGGCGGCAGTCAGAGTTAGCAGAAAGTTGCGCTTCTTCATTTGTGGGTCCTCCCATTAGGTGATTTGACCGGTTCCGGCTCTCTACCCGCTTATTGCGCGAACTCGCGCCTGCCGCAAGCAGTGCTGTCAAAATGAACGGCTGTTGAACGGCGTCCTCAGCATCGCTTCAGCCGCCGGAGATTAGGTTCGCTGAAATCACTCGCCGAACCTGGACCGAAACCCATGAAACGCCTCAACCAATCCCCCAAAATCATCGCCATCCTCGGCCTCGTCATTGGTGTGAGCCTTGGGGTGGCGCGGTCTGAGAAGGTCTGGGCGGAAGTGCTGGGGCACACCGGCACGGGCCACTTGGGTTACGAGAATACCGAGCAAGGCCACGAGCCCTTCGATCCCCGCCGCGTTCCCCAGTCGGGCGGAATGGCCAGCCGGTTGTTGGCCGGAATCACCGTGAAACCCGTCTGATTTGTGATTCTGCCGCGCTCTCGCCATACTGGCCGAAACGATTCGGGAACAGTTTTATGGCGAAGTCCGCGAAAGCCGCGAAATCCGACGACCTTTTCGGCAACGTGCCTCAGGCTCCCAAACCTGCGGCGCGGGCGCCTGCCAAGGCGCGCGGCGAAGAAAGTTACACGGCAGCCGACATCGAGGTGCTGGAAGGACTGGAACCGGTCCGCCGCCGGCCGGGCATGTACATCGGCGGCACCGACGAAAAGGCGCTGCATCATCTCTTCGCCGAAGTCATCGACAACGCCATGGACGAGGCGGTTGCGGGGCACGCGAGCTGGATCGAGGTAATCTATGGGGCGGACGGCTACCTGTCGGTGAACGACAATGGCCGCGGCGTTCCCATCGATCCGCATCCGAAGTTCAAGGACAAGTCGGCGCTTGAAGTCATCATGACGACGCTGCACGCGGGCGGCAAATTCGACAGCAAGGTCTACGAAACATCGGGCGGGCTGCACGGCGTCGGCGTGTCCGTGGTCAATGCGCTCTCGGAGCATCTCGTCGTCGAGGTGGCGCGTGGCCAGCAGCTTTACCGGCAGGAATACGCGCGCGGCAAAGCCAAGGGAAAGCTCGAGAAGCTCGGCAAGACCAACAACCGGCGCGGCACGTTGGTGCGGTTCATTCCCGACCCGCAGATCTTCGGCAAGACCGTCGAGTTTAACGCGGCGCGGCTCTACAAGATGGCGCGCTCCAAGTCCTATCTTTTTGGCGGCGTCGAGATTCGTTGGAAATGCGACCCCTCGCATATCAAGGACAAGGAGACGCCCGAGGAAGCAGTGCTGCACTTTCCCGGCGGCCTGCGCGACTTTCTGGCCGAGCGGCTCGATGGCCTTACCCGCGTCGTGGACGATGTTTTCGCGGGCAAGGTGGAGAAAGAAGGCGGACACGGCAGCGTCGAATGGGCGGTGGCGTGGTTCGGCGGAGACGATGGGTTCATCTCATCCTACTGCAACACGATTCCCACGCCCGATGGCGGAACCCACGAAGCGGGGTTTCGCGCGGCGTTGACTCGATCTCTTAAGAATTACGCGGAACTGGCTGGAAATAAACGCGCGGGCGTCGTCACAGCCGATGATGTCATGGTGCAATCAGGCGCAATGCTGTCGGTTTTCATCCGCGAGCCGGAGTTTCAGGGCCAGACCAAGGACAAGCTCGCTTCCGCCGAAGCCACGCGCATCGTCGAGAATGCCGTGCGCGACCATTTCGATCATTGGCTCACCGGACATCCGGCCCAGGCCGACAAGCTGCTCGGCTGGATCATCGATCGGGCGGAAGAGCGGATCAGGCGGCGGCAGGAAAAAGAAGTCGGCCGCAAGTCGGCCGTCAGGAAACTGCGGCTGCCGGGCAAGCTGGCGGACTGTTTCGGCCACTCAAGCGGAAGGCTCGGAACTTTTCATTGTCGAAGGCGACTCGGCTGGCGGTTCCGCAAAACAGGCGCGAAACCGCATGAATCAGGCGGTGCTTCCGCTGCGTGGCAAAATATTGAACGTGGCAAGTGCCGGCCGCGACAAGCTGGCGCAAAATCAGCAGCTCGCGGACCTGATCCAGGCGCTCGGTTGCGGAAGCGGAGCATCGTACCGCGATGAGGACCTCCGCTACGAGAAGGTCATCGTCATGACCGACGCCGACGTGGACGGGGCGCATATCGCATCGCTGCTGATCACCTTCTTCTTCCGGCAGATGCCGGAACTGATCGATCAGGGTCATCTCTATTTGGCCGTGCCGCCGCTCTACAAGCTGTCGCAAGGCGCAAAGGTCGCTTACGCGCGGGACGATCAGCACAAGGAAGAGCTGTTGAAAGGCGAGATGGGGGGAAGGGGCAAGGTCGAGATTTCGCGCTTCAAGGGCCTTGGCGAAATGCTGCCTGCCCAGCTCAAGGAAACGACCATGGACCCGAAAAAGCGCACGCTTCTGCGCGTAAGCCAGGCCGACGCGGAGCGCGCGCCCACCGCGCTGATCGTCGAACGGCTCATGGGCAACAAGCCGGAGGAGCGGTTCAGCTTCATTTCGGAACGCGCCGTGTTCGTCGAGGAAGAGGGCCTCGACATTTGAATCTCGCGGCGGAATACGACAACCGCGCCAGAGTGCCCGAGCACCCGGACATTATCGCGCGATGGCAGAGAGATGCGAAAGCCTTCCGCGCCAATCGCAAGGCCCAACTCGATTGCCGCTATGGCGCGCGCCCGCGCAACATTGTCGACGTGTTCGAGCCCGGATCCGCTGGCCCGATCGTCCTCTTCATCCATGGCGGATATTGGCGGAGTTTCGATAAGTCCTACTTCAGCCACTTTGCCAGCGTCCCGCTGCAACTGCGCTACACGGCTGCAATTCCAAGCTACTCGCTGTGTCCCGAAGTTTCCG
>JAAURV010000070.1 GCA_012032065.1 Hyphomicrobiales bacterium | reverse complement strand
GAAACCGCCGCGCGCATCGCGGGTCATGACGATCTCGGAGATTGGGCTTATGCGGAGGGCTTCGACATTCTCCTCTGCTCTCTCGAAACCGAAGCCAACCTCAACGCCATCGGCCGCTGGGGTCTGCGGCGTTCGATTCTCTACGCACTGATCACGCGCCTGCTGCTTGTCGAACACCGCAGACACAACAAACCGGTTCCAATAGAACCTCCCATCATCATCACCGGCCTGCCGCGCACCGGCACCACATTCCTGCATCGTCTGCTGGCGCAGGACGAACAGTTTCACGCACCACCGCTCTGGCATCTGATGCAGCCATTCCCGCGCCATCGTTTCGACAGCCTGGCGCTCCGCCGCGCGCGTTTCAAACTCATGCTCGCCGCTTCGCTCCCGTTCCTCAGCGACATCGATGCGCGCCACTATATCCGCGCTGACGAGCCGGAAGAATGCATGTTCGCCATGGCGCAGAGCTTCTGCTCCATGCTGTTCTGGACGCAGGCGCCAGTCTATGACTATCTCGATTGGTATAGGCAGGCGGACCGCGCGGCGAAATACTCCGAGTACGGAGCATTGCTTCCGATCCTCGATATGCCCGGAAAGCGCTTGTTGTTGAAAGCCCCGGAACATCTCGGCAGCATCGATCACGCTTCAAGCATGGTACGGGGCACCGTGATCGTCCAAACCCATCGCGATCCCATAACCGCCTTTGCCAGCTTCGCCAGCCTCATGCGCGGCACTCACGCCATGGTGACGGACGCACCCGATCACAAGCGCGCCGCACGCGCAACGCTTCAATGGCTCGCGGAAGAAACTCGCCGCAATGCCGGCGTACGACGTTCGATGAACAACGTCATCGACATCGCCTACGATGACATCGTTTCAAATCCGCTCGCCGCCGCCGAGCGCATCTACCGTTTCGCCAAGCTCGATCTCGCGCCAGAAACCCGCTCCCGCTTCCAAACCTTCATCGCCCAAAACCCGCAAGGCAAACGCGGCGTGCATCGCTATTCGGCGGAAGAGACGGGGATTGCGGAAGCGGAAATCAGGCAGGCATTTGAAGCCTTACCCCTTACGCCATCCTGATCACAACGAGCCCCGACAGCACCAGCGTCGCCCCGGCGACGCCCGCGAAGCGCAACCTTTCCTTCAACAGCACACTTGCAAATCCGAGCGCAAAGAGAATGCTCGTCTCGCGCAGCGCCGCCACAAGCCCGATGGGCGCGTGGCTCATGGCCCAGATTGCGACGGCGTAACTCAGAAGCGAGAGCGATCCGGTGAAGAGCCCGAGATGCCAGTTCCGGTCGAGCGTTTCGATCAGTGCGGCACGCTGCTTCACCAGCCCGTAAGCCAGAAGCGCCCAGCCGTTGCACACATAGAGAAACGCCGTGTAGGCAAAACCCGATCCGGCGAGCCTTCCGCCATAACCGTCGACCAGCGAATAGGCCGGGATCGTGACGGCAACCATCGCGGCAAATTTCAATGTGTCGCGGTTGAGTTCGACCGTCCCCGCATCGCGCTTGATTGCGATCAGAAAAACCCCCGCCGTCACCGTGGCGATGCCAGCCCATGCATGCGCGGATGGGAATTCCCCGAACAGCGGAATGGCGAGAAGCGTGGTGATGACCGGCGCTGCACCGCGCGCCAGCGGATAGACGCGGCAGACATCGCCCGCGGCATAGGCCTTGCCGAGTGAAGTCCAGTAAAAGAGATGAATGACCACGGACAAGGCAAGGAATGGCAGCGCCCGCGGGTCCGGCATTCCGGTGAAGCAGAGAAGCCCGGTTCCTGCGATCCCGCCGCCCACCGCCAGCATCGTGGTCGCCACCGCCGGGTCCGCCTTGATCTTGAGAAAGCTGTTCCACAGCGCATGAAGCGCCGCGCACGCGATGATGGCGATGAAGATATCGGGTTGCATCGCCGGAAGATCGCAGGCGGCAACGCCGCCGTCTGTGCGTCTTGCCACACGTGCTCCCCTGCGAAGCGGGCGAGGAAGGGGGCGCGTGGCGCAAAGCGTCATGGGGGAAGTGAGGGTGAGTCAAGAAATCTCTGACACCCCCTCACCTCCCCGTCGCTTGCGCGACGGGTCCCTTCCTCTCCCGCAGGCGGGAGAGGACCTTCCCTGCGGCGCTATTGATCTTGACCGGCTGCCTTACCAATGCTTTGTGCGATGCAACATAGGCTGGGTTCGGGGATTCGTGATGAGCGGAACGAAATGGGTCTATCGCTTTGGCGGCGGCGAGGCCGAAGGCGAGGCGGGGATGAAGAATCTGCTGGGCGGCAAGGGCGCGAACCTGGCCGAAATGGCAAGGCTCGGCCTTCCCGTTCCTCCGGGCTTCACCATCACCACGGAAGTTTGTTCCGCCTACTACGCCAGCAAGAGCGCTATCCCAAAGGCCTCGAAGCCGATGCCGGCAAGGCCATGGCGGCGATCGGCAAGGCCGTGGGCGCCACATTCGGCGGCAAGGAAAAACCGCTGCTCGTCTCGGTGCGCTCGGGTTCGCGCGTTTCCATGCCCGGCATGATGGACACGGTCCTGAACCTCGGCCTCAACGATGAAACCGTCGAAGGCCTGGCGCGCCGCTCCGGCGATCCGCGCTTTGCCTATGACAGTTACCGCCGCTTCATCACCATGTATTCCGACGTGGTGCTGGGCGTCGATCACGGCGAATTCGAGGATATCCTCTCGAACTTCAAGGACACCAAGGGCTACGAACTTGACACCGAGATCACCGCCGAGGAGTGGAAGAAGCTCATCGCCCGCTACAAGGCTCTTGTCGAAGAACACACCGAGAAGCCATTTCCGCAGGATGTGAACGAGCAGCTTTGGGGCGCGATCGGCGCTGTCTTCCGCTCCTGGATGTCGGCGAGAGCCGTCACCTACCGCCGCCTCAATACCATCCCGGAGGATTGGGGCACGGCCGTCAATGTCCAGGCCATGGTCTTCGGCAATCTGGGAAATACCTCCGCCACTGGCGTTGCCTTCACCCGCAACCCCTCAACCGGCGAACGCCGCCTCTATGGCGAGTTCCTGGTCAACGCCCAGGGTGAGGACGTGGTGGCCGGCATCAGGACACCCCAGAACATCACCGAAGCCGCGCGCAAGGAAGCGGGCTCCGACGCGCCGTCGCTCGAAAAGCTGATGCCCAAGACCTTCGCGGAACTGACCCACACCTTCGACACGCTCGAAAACCACTACCGCGACATGCAGGATATCGAGTTCACCATTCAGGATGGCAAGCTCTGGATGCTGCAAACACGCTCTGGCAAGCGCACGGCGTCAGCGGCGCTGAAGATCGCGGTGGACATGGCAAGCGAAGGCCTCATCTCGAAATCCGATGCCATCCTCCGCATCAACCCCGCCTCGCTGGACCAACTCCTTCACCCCACACTCGATCCCAAAGCCAAGCGCGAGATCATTGCGACAGGCCTCCCCGCCTCACCCGGCGCTGCATCGGGCGAAATCGTCTTCGATTCCGATCAGGCGGAGAAGCTCAAAGCCCTCGGCCACCGCGTCATCCTCGTCCGCGTCGAAACCAGCCCCGAAGATATTCACGGCATGCACGCCGCCGAAGGCATCCTCACCGCTCGGGGCGGCATGACCTCGCACGCGGCAGTCGTCGCCCGCGGCATGGGCAAGCCCTGTGTTTCTGGCGCCGGCGGCCTTCGCATCGACTATCGCACAGGCACGGTCAGCGCCACTGGCAAGGTGCTGAAAGCCGGCGATCTCATCACCATCGATGGCGGTTCGGGGCAGGTGATGAAGGGCGAAGTGGCGACCATCCGCCCGGAGCTCTCGGGCGATTTCGCCACGCTCATGTCCTGGGCCGATGCCGCGCGCCGCATGAAGGTGCGCGCCAATGCCGAAACCCCGCTCGATGCCAGAACCGCGCGCGAATTCGGCGCCGAAGGCATCGGCCTCTGCCGCACCGAGCATATGTTCTTCGACACCGGCCGCATCCTCGCCATGCGCGAAATGATCGTGGCGGCAAAAGAGCCGGATCGCCGCGCCGCGCTCGCCAAAATCCTGCCCATGCAGAGAAAGGATTTCGTCGAGCTCTTCGAGATCATGGCGGGCTTGCCCGTCACCATCCGGCTGCTCGATCCGCCGCTCCACGAATTCCTGCCCCAGGCCGATCACGAGATCGAGGAAGTTGCGGAGGCCATGGGAACCGACGTGGAAGCGCTCCGCGCCCGCGTGTCGGAACTGCACGAGTTCAACCCCATGCTGGGACACCGCGGCGTACGGCTTGCCGTGTCCTATCCGGAAATCGCGGAAATGCAGGCCCGCGCTATTTTCGAAGCGGTGGTCGAGGTGGGCAAGAAAACCGGCAAGCCGCCGATCGCCGAAATCATGGTTCCGCTCGTTGCCACCAAGACGGAGCTTGACCACACCCGCGCCCGTATCGTGGCCGTTGCTGACGAAGTGATGAAGGAGACCGGCGCGAAAATCGAGTATCTCGTCGGCACCATGATCGAGCTTCCCCGCGCGCGCTCCGCGCCGGCGAGATTGCGGAAACCGCCGAATTCTTCTCTTTCGGCACCAACGACCTGACCCAGACCACTTTCGGCATCAGCCGCGACGACAGCGCCCGTTTCATCGGCGAATACATGGCAAAAGGCCTGATGCAGTCCGATCCCTTCATGACGCTCGACACCGAAGGCGTCGGCGAACTGGTGAAGATCGCAGCCGAGCGGGGCAGGGCGACAAGACCCGGCATGAAGCTCGGCATTTGCGGCGAGCATGGCGGCGATCCCGGCTCCATAGCCTTCTGCGAATCCGCCGGACTCGACTATGTGTCCTGTTCGCCATACCGCGTGCCAATCGCACGCCTCGCCGCCGCTCAGGCGACCCTGCGTAAGAAGTGAAATCTCGAAATATTACAGCAGGTTAACGCTATCTCAAGAAAGGCTGGAAAGCGGCGATTTTCTGGTCTCTTTGGGTTGCTGGCATGGTTAACCTATGCTAAACGGCCTGTCGATAAACTACCGACACAAGACCTAAAGTCACACGGTAGGCGTAGGATCGGGGAATTGAGCAGGACACGCAGGGGAAATAGGCCTGGCCGTTTGGAGTATGATGTGCCTCGTGGACCGGTCCGCGAGTATGCTCCGTTTGTATTCGGCGGCACAATCCTGGTCATGGCTTTCGCCTTCGCCGGCCACTACATGGGCCAAAGCGCAGTTGCCCATAACGCGGCGCCCGATATGGCGGAAGCCTCGTTCAAACCCATCACCGCTCCCGTTACCTCCATCCTTTCAAAAGGTTCGCTTCTGCCCGATGGCGAGAACTTCGACATCGTCCAGTTGAAGAAGCTGGAGAAACAGGCCGTGGTCGGAACCGGCAAGGGCGATTTCGTCGTTCCCGATCCAATCCCGGTCCCGAAACCGAAACTGGCAAAGGCCAAGCCGGAAGAGCCAGCAACCAAGCGCATGAAGATCGTGCCGACGGCGGTGCAGATCGAGAAAACCTTCAAGTTGAAGCGCCCGGAAAAGCAGAAAGTCATCGCCCAGCGCCGGGTGCGCTTGGCCGAGGAAAACTGCCTCGCCCGCGCCATCTATTTCGAAGCGCGCTCCGAATCGGAAATGGGCCAGCTCGCGGTTGCCCGCGTGGTTCTGAACCGCACCAAGAACCCGGATTTCCCGAAATCCATCTGCGGCGTCGTCTATCAGGGCTCGAACCGGCGCAATTCCTGCCAGTTCTCCTTTGCCTGCGACGGCCTCCCCGACGACGTGAGGCAGCCAGCCGCCTGGGCCCAAGCCAAGCGCGTCGCCCAACGCGCCATCGCCGGCGAGTCAAGCCACAAGATCATGAGCGCCGCCACCAACTACCACGCCGACTACGTCCGCCCCAAATGGGCAAAGAACATGCGCAAGCTCGTCAAGATCGGCCGTCATATCTTCTATTCCGACGGGTCGTAGGTTCTCATCTTCTCCGCCGGCTGTCCGAGCGCCCATAAGGCGCCCTTGACCGTGACCCCCGCTCTGGGGTGATGGCGATGGAGCGGTTCTCCATGTCGTAGATGAAGCTGCGCGGACCCGGCAGTGCCATCGGCATCGCAGGCGAGCGTGTTGCCATTGGCGTCGTAGATGACGGCGGCGCTGCAGATCGAACTTGAGTTTATGCAATTGGCATCATGTCACGGTAACTCCCGCGCACTTTGCGGGCATGGTTTTGGTTCGATTTTGTGTTTTTGACGTTAGGTAAATCGCCTAATCCTGAAGTTGTATATTGCCAAATGGCAGCGGTACAATGCGAGCTTCCTTGACCGACTAATTCGCGAGTTATTCACAGGACAACTACCGTGACAGTTGCAGTCTTGTGTGGCGGGTATACACTTTAATTTTAGCCTTCATTGAACGGGGGGTCAGTGATGGAGTTGCTCGGGACACGTTGCGCCAAACTCATCGCCGCATTTGCCACTTGCTGGATTCTGATTTTCTCGCATGGAGGCATTGTCCAACCGGCCATGGCCGGCTACTATAAGGACACGTGCCAAACCGGTCCGACGTCCACGTACAGAGATTGGCATGGAGACTCCGTGGGCGTGGGCTACGCGGCCGCAGACTACAACTTTCATTGCCTTCATCCAAATTTGACAGGACCCGCGAGTTGCGACAAGACGGGAAATGTCGCGTTTTGCGTGGGTTACACCTCCAACCTCGGATGCTACCAACAGCTTCCAGGCAACAATCCCTGTTTCGGTGAGGCCCTCCACCTTTGCTATGACGATGAAATCAGAATAGGGCCAAGGCGGTGCTGCAAGAAGGGCTCAAAGGACTGCGTGGCTCAAACGAGCAGTTGCCCGTCTAATACATCACGCGGCAATCCGGTCGAAGTCGCAACAGGGCAAAAAGTCGAAACCGTAACCGACTTTTCGACGGAAGGGCCACGCCCGCTGCAGTTCATCAGATACTACCGGAGCAACGACAACGTGACCGGCAACACCGACATTTCCAAAACCATGCTCGGCCGCGCTTGGCGCAGCAACTTCGATACGAAGCTCGGCCTTGAGCCCAGCTCGAGCACTCTGACGAACCCCTTTGACGGCAAGACAATCCACGCCGTTTTTCCGGAAGGCCAGGTGATGGCCTTTATCTACAACGCCGCAACGCAGCAGTATCTTCCGGCCTATGTCGACGCATCGTCGCCAGACGTCTTCCGATGGCTTCGTGGCCGGACGGACGCCAATTACGTCCTCAATGTCGACAACTCGGCGCAACAAGAAATCACAATCCGAAAACCCGACAATGTAGTCTATGCCTACACCTTCGCGGGAGCGCTGAAGGAAATTCGCTGGCCCGACGGCTACAAACAGACCATCGGCGGCGGCGGTCACAGTGTGCAGGACAGCTTGGGGCGCTATCTCGATTTCGGCGGCAATTCATCGACAGGCTATCTCGAAACGTTGACGGTTCCCGGCGGACAAGTGATCCGCTACTCCTACTTGCCACGCATCCGGGACCTCAATGGCGTTATCATTCCGAATCCCGGATACATCCACGACGCTCTTGTCTTGGAGAAGGTTTCCTATCCCGACGCCACTCCCGCCGTTCTCACCGACAACCCAACTGTCACCTATCACTACGAGAACGCCGAGTTCATGTACGCGCTCACTGGCATCACCGACGAGCGCAACGTGCGCTTCGCAACCTGGGTCTACGACGCACAGGGCCGCGCCATTTCGAGCAGTCATGCGGGTGGAACGGAGACGACGACGTTTGCCTATGACGATGTCAACAACATCCGCACCGTCACCAATGCGCTGGGCCGTCAGACGGTCTACAAATTCGCTTTCGGTCAGGGCGGCAGCGTCCGCCGGCTCACCGAAGTCGACGGCATCGCCACCGCGAACTGCGCCGCGAGCGACACCACCTACGCCTATGACGCCAACGGCTTCGTCAACCAGAAGACCGACGCCGAAGGCCGCATCACACAGTATGTCAACAACACGCGCGGGCTGCCCACCTCGATGACCGAAGGCTTAGGGACCCCCGAGGCGCGCACCACGGCTTACACATGGCATGCAACGCTGAGCCTGCCGGCGCAAATCTGGCGCCACGGCTCACATCCACAATGACCTATGACACGGCGGGGCGGCTTGCCACCCTGACGCAGACCGACACGACATCGCATACCGTGCCTTACGCGACATCCGGGCAAACGCGGGTGTGGACCTACACCTATTGCCAGGCGACCGACACCAACTGCCCGCTGGGGCAGCTCAAATCGGTGAACGGGCCGCTGACCGGCACCGGCGACACGGTTGCCTACAGCTATGACGCCACAGGTTTCATCGCCAGCATCGCTAACGAAGTCGCACATGTCACCACCGTTGTCACCAAGAACGCCGCCGGTCAGCCGACCAAGGTTCGCGACGCCAATCTGATCGATACCAACATGACCTACGACGAACGTAACCGGCTGAAAACGGTGACGATCGCCGGAGCCGTCACGACCTTCACCTACGATGCGGCCAGCAACATCACGCGCATCACCCGCGGCGACAACAGTTATCTCAACTACACCTACGACAACGCCAAACGCGTAACGCTCATCGCGAACAACACGAACGAAAAGATCGAACTTGGCTACAATGCCAATGGCGACGTGACGAGCCAGACGTTCAAGACGCCGGCCAATACGATCGTCTATCAGATGACGCAGACCTATGACGAGTTGGGCCGGCTGCTGCGCTCGATCGGCGCGCAAAACCAGGCAACCGTCTATGGCTATGACCGCACCGATCTGCACAGAACCACGACCGATCCGCGAGGCACTCTCTATTCCAATGCCTACGATGCGCTTCAGCGCTTGAAGAGCGAAACCGGCAATGGCGTCACCACCAGCTACGGCTTGGATCCTTCCGGCAACGTCGCCACCTACACCGACCCGCGCTCGATCGCGACCACCTATGTGCGGAACGGCTGGGGCGAGGTCATCCGCGAGACGAGCCCGGATGCCGGAACCACCACCTACACCCGCAATCCGTTGGGCGATGTGACCCAGATGACCGACGGCCGCGCCGTCGTCACCAACCACACCTACGACAATGCCGGCCGCATGCTGACCAGGGCCTTCCCGGCGGCAACGGCGGAGAACGTCACCTACACCTGGGATTCGATTGCCTCCGGCAACAAGGGCAAGGGGCGGGTGACGTCGGTCACCGATCAATCCGGCTCGACCGCCTGGGTTTACGACAGCCGCGGCAACGTGCTGACCGAAACCCGCACCATCCAGGGCAAGGTCTACGCCACCAGCTATGTCTACAATGCCGGCGACAACGTCACCCAGATCACCTACCCCTCGGGCCGCATCGTCACCATTGCGCGGAACACGCTTGGGAAAATCTCCGGCATCACGACGAAGAAGAATTCCACCGCCGCGGTGAGCAACGTGGCGACGGCGGTCACCTGGTCGGCGATGTCCGATCTGATCAAGGGCTTTACCTACGGCAACGGCCTGACCTTCGCCGCCACCTACGATTTGGGCTACCGCATCGCCACGCTCAAGGTGAAGAACGGCGCCAGCGACACGATCTCGTTTGCCTATTCCTATGCCGACGGCGCGAACCTTCTGCCCAATGACGGCATCAACCTCACTCGCATTGCCGACACCGTGACGGCGGCGAATTCGGTCGACCTCTGGTACTCGGGCCTCGGGCGGCTGCAGAACGCCAACGGGCCGTGGGGGCAGACCACTTTCGCCTACAATCCCACCGGCAACCGCACCAACGAAACCGTTGTCTCCGGCTCGACCACCACCAAGGTGCTGAACTATCCCACCACTACGAACCGCATCTCGAGCGAAACCACGAATGGCACAACCTCACGCACCTTCACCTATGACGGGGCCGGCAACATCCTGACCGGCTTGCCGCAGGGCACCACCTATGCGGCGGTCTACAACAAGCGCAACCGGCCATCGGGGCTGACCCTCAACGGCACGAATGTCGCCACCTATCTGTTCAACGCTTTGGAGCAGCTCTCCAGCCGCCAGCTGATCTCGCCGCTCACTCCGGTTGGCACCACGCATTACATCTACGACCTCGACGGCCAGCTCATCGCCGAAGCCACCGGCGCCACCGCCGCCACCGCGGTGATCGTGCGCGAATACATCTGGCTCGAAGGAATGCCGGTGATGGCGATCGACGGCGTCAACACCGCAACGCCGGTTCTGATGGCGGTCCACACCGATCACCTGACCCGCCCGATCCGCATAACCAATGCCTCGAAGACGCAGGTGTGGAACGCGGTCTGGACACCCTTCGGCACGGCGCATGCGATCACCGGCACCGCCACCCAGAACCTGCGCTTCCCCGGACAATATTTCCTGATCGAACAAGGCCTCGCCTACAACTGGTACAGGTTCTATGATCCGACGACCGGACGATACACACAGCCCGATCCTCTCCGATTCATTGACGGACCTACGCCTGTATGCATATGCAATCAATGCGCCCTTAACCAACACCGATCCGGACGGCCGGCCGTCCCGATAGCGATTGCCGGTGGTGTCCGGGCCTGCTTACAGATTCCAGCCTGTGCCCGTGCGCTTGCAGCCGCTGGCGCAGCAACCGTCGTACCCGTCTGGAACGGATGTCAGTGGATACTCAAGAAAATTACGGGGGCTTTCACTGGAGGTGGCGGAGATGATAACGATGGCAATGACTGCAAGAAAGTTGCGGCTCAATGCAGGGCACAATGTAGCGATTTTCTCGATACCCTGCCAAAAATTGATCAACAGGCACTTCATTTCCATCGCTGTGTGAACCAATGTCTTCATGATCAAAACTGTGGAGGCAATAATTATTCGGACGGATGGGACGGCGGGAAGCTTGGGACACCGCGTCCCTGGGGCAACTAGGGAGTAAATATTCGTGAAAAATCCAGATAAAAAAACCGAAGAAATAAGAGAATTGCTGAGGAATTTTGAAGATCGTGCCAAGTCGATTTTCGTTAAATATCAGAAAGATGAACGCAAAGAGGCTCTCTTGATCCTTATTAGTAAATTGTGTGATTTGTATTTTGCAGCACGTAAATTTGATGAAACTTGAGGCAAATGAAAGATTTTTAATCGCCGAGAAGGACTACCACGCACTTCTGGAAGACTATCTGTTGATTTTTCGAGCAATTAGAAAATTGCCGAGAGCGAGCACAAAATCAATATATG
>JAAURV010000069.1 GCA_012032065.1 Hyphomicrobiales bacterium | reverse complement strand
CGCGGGCCTGGCGCTCCAGCGTTTCGTGGCGGCGGGAGTGGCGGATATAGGCGACGGCGAAGCCCTGGCGGACCATTTCCCCGTTGAGAGATAGTTCGTGTACGGAGCAATCGGCGACGATGCGGCCGTAGCGGTCGGTGTCGACGGGCACGCATTTGGTTTGATTGCCACGCACGAGGTTGCGCAAGAGTTCGCGGGCGTCGCGGCCGCAGGGCCATTCATCGCCCTGGCCATCGCTACAGGTTTGATTGAGTTCAGGCGCATCGATGCCGTGCAGGCGAAATTCCTTCTCGCCGATCCTGAGCGAGTCGCCGTCGATGGCGCGGGCATTGCCAGTCTCGCTTGTCAGAATGCCGGTGACACGCATCGCCGAGATCACCATGGCGATGGCGGCGATCAACACCACGACATCGGCAAGCGTGCGCCACCAGGGCCTAGCGCGTCCAGCGCGCCGCCGCCACATCGTCGGTTTCTTTCGCCTCGACCCAGGTCTGGAAACCTTCGCCTTCCTCGAGTTTCCAGAAAGGAGCCTTGGTCTTGAGCCAATCAATCAGGAAGCGGCAGGCTTCGAAGGCGGCATCGCGATGGGAGGAAGCGGCGATGACCAGCACGATGTCTTCGCCAGGCTCGAGTTTTCCGTAGCGATGCACGATCAGCGTTGCGGCGAGCGGCCAGCGCGCGTGGGCGTCTTTCTCGATGTCTTCCAGAGCCTTTTCGGTCATGCCCGGATAATGTTCGAGAGTCATGGCGGAGAGTTTTCCATCCTCCGTCATCTCGCGGACCGTGCCGACAAACATCGTGGCGCCGCCGGCATCCGGCGCGCGCTTGCGAAGGGCGGCGAGTTCGGCGGCGGCATCGAAGGGTTGGCTTTGAACGCGGATCATGTCGCGTATTTGCTCCCTCGGGCGCGGAAGTTCAATCGCCCGCCTATTGCATGACTTCGAAGCGGGGTTTGTCCCAACCGCCGGTAACGGCGATCCTGCCTGGGGACGCGGATTGTGTTTCCCCGGCTTTCCTGACTTCGAACCTGAGATCGAGCGCGCGGCGCAGGAGATCGGTTTCGCCCGTGCCGGTGACGGTAAATTCCGTGTTGGCGAGATCGAAAGTCTTGAGCGTTGCGATACCATCGGCGATGCTGAATCCGGCCGCGAGATTTCCGAAGCTCGTATCGCCAATCTTCGGCCAGCCGTCGACGCGGCGGCGTTGAGGCGGACGAGCATGGCTTTCAGATCGAAACCCTGCAACACGCCGCCGGGCATGGAGAGATCGGCCGAACCGGCGAGGGTTCCGAGCAATTCATCGGTGGATTTGCCGGAGGCCGTGAGCGATGCGCCGATCGTCAAAGGGCCGCTTGGAAGTTGGATGGCGGTGGCGATTTCGCTCGAGGGAATTCCCGTTGCATCGATGTCAAGCTGAAAAGCCGGAACCGGTTTCGCGCCGTTGATGCTCAGCGCTCCGGAGAGTTTGCCGCCGGAGAATCCCGCATTCCGCAGATGGAGATCGAGCAGGCCTTCGTTGATGCCGATGCCGAGCTGGGCAGGGCTTGCTTCGAAGGGACCGAGCTTCAAGCGGAAGGCATCGATTTCCAGCAAGGTGTCGAATGCCTTCAGTGCCATGCCGCTGGCTTCAAACGCAGGAATTGGAAGCGTCAACTGATCGGTCGCAAGCGAACCGGAAAGTTTGGGGGCGCGGGCGCGCGGAATCGATCGTCAGTTTTCCCTTCAAAACATTTCCGCCTATGGAGAGATCGGCATCGGCGAGCGAGAGCACAGCGTTTGTCGAATCCAGTTTTGCCGCGAGCGAGAGGGGGCCAAGGCTGCCGCTTCCCGGCAATGCCGCGCCGAACCATTTGGCGAAGTCGCGGGTTTCGCCGGCGGTGACGGTGAGTTGGCCCGCGAGCGCTATAGATTCGCGTGAAGTCAATCGGCCGCTGAAGCCGATCCTTGCGCCGGGCGATTCCAATTCGAAGTCGGCGGGTGAGCCTTCGCTTGCCGCTCGCGCCAGTGATTTTACATAGGCCTGGAAGCTGACGAAGCGTCCGTTGATGCTGGCGGTGCCGCGCGCGCAAGTTCGTCGTTTTCGGCAAGCGTTGTCTGGAAGTCGGCGTCCTTGATGGCAAAGGCGAGGCCGGACTTTTCGTTGAGATAATTGATGACGCCATCTTCGGCGATGAGTGTGAGCACGCGGCCTTCGCTCGAAGCCGGCATGGCTGGATCGGTCCAGCTGGCGCGGCCCGTGGCATCGTTGGTGAGGTTGAACACCGGTTGTTTGAGGATGACCGTGCCGATGCGAAGTTGGCGGTTGAGCAGATCGCGCCACTCGATGGGGACAACAATTGCCGCGGCCTTGACCAGCGTGCCGTCCTGGCCTTCGGGACTGGAGAGCGTAACATCGGTGAGCCTCACGGAAAGCCGCGGGCGGAACATCAGGCTGCCGCCGCCCTTGATTTCGACGGTCCGCCCGGTGGCTTTCCGCGCGTAGTCTTCGATCTGTCCCTTGGCGAAGCCCGGGTTGAGGAACACCCAGACGATAATGGCCACCAGGATCAAGGTCAGCGTGGCGCCCGCGGCGGCGACTGGATTCTTCATTGCAACTCCGTCTTGCCCCGCGATAGATACCGAGGGTGCGGCGAAAATAGGTTGGCATGGAACGAATCGAAAGCCCGTTATGGACACCCAGCAAGGCGCGGGTGCAAGAGTCGAATCTGACGCGCTTTGCGGCGTTTCTCGAGGGCAGGGGAGCGCCCGCGTTTTCGAGCTATCGCGATATTCATGGGTACAGCGTTGCCGAATCCGGGGAGTTCTGGGCCGCTCTCTGGGACTTCTGCGGCGTGAAGGCGGCGGTTCGCGGCGAACGCGTGTTCGAGCCCGGTGCAGCCATGGCGGAAGGGCGGTTCTTTCCGGAGGCGCGGCTCAACTATGCTCAAAACCTGCTGGTCCGGAACGACGACAGCGATGCGCTGGCGTTTCGAGGTGAAGACCGTGTGAAGCAACGCCTGAGCCGGCGCCAGTTGAATGCACTGGTTGCGAGACTTTCGCGGGCGCTGCGCGCGGCCGGAATTCGCGAGGGTGACCGCGTGTGCGCGGTTGTTCCCAATCATCCGCAGACGCTGGCGGCGTTTCTGGCGGTGGCTTCCATAGGCGCGATCTGGTCGTCGTGTTCGCCGGATTTCGGCGAGCGCGGAATTCTCGACCGCTTCGGCCAGATCGAACCCAAGCTGATGTTGGTGTGCGATGGGTATTTCTACGCGGGGAAGACCATCGATGTTTCGGAGAAGTGCGCGGCGGTCTTGAAGGAGCTGAAGAGCGTCACACGTACCGTGGCGATCGGTTACGCGGGTGGCGAGGTTTCGCGCATTCCGTCTTCGGCGCGGTTGGAAGATTTCATTGCGGGCTTCGATGACGGGCCGATCGAATTCGCGCAGATGCCGTTCGATCATCCGCTCTACATTCTCTATTCCTCAGGCACGACCGGCATTCCCAAATGCATCGTGCATCGCACGGGCGGGATTCTGCTCAAGCATCTGGCCGAGCATGTGCTGAATACCGATACCAAACCATCCGATCGCCTCTTCTATTTCACCACCTGCGGATGGATGATGTGGAACTGGCAGGTGAGCGGGCTGGCCGCGGGCGCGACGCTCCTGCTTTATGACGGATCGCCGTTTCATCCGGGTCCCGAGGCGCTGTTCGACTATGCGGAGCAGGAGGGCATGACCATCTTCGGAACCTCCGCCAAATATATCGATGCGGTGAAGAAGACCGGCTGGCGGCCGGGCGATACGCATAAGCTTGCGGCGCTGCGGACCATGATGTCGACGGGATCGCCGCTGGCGGCGGAGAGTTTCGATTTCGTTTATGACGGCATCAAGAGCGACATGCATCTCGCTTCCATTTCGGGCGGCACCGACATCTGCGGCTGTTTCGTCGGCGGCAATCCATGGTCGCCGGTCTATCGCGGCGAGATTCAGGGGCCGATGCTGGGCATGGCGGTCGATGTGTTCGACGATGCCGGAAAGCCCGTGCGCGAAGAGAAGGGCGAGCTTGTGTGCACCACGCCGTTTCCCTCGATGCCCGCGATGTTCTGGAACGATGCGGACGGCCAGAAATATCACAACGCCTACTTCGGCCGCTTCGTCAATATCTGGTGTCACGGAGATTTCGCCGAGATCACGGCGAATGACGGTTTGATCATTCACGGGCGCTCGGATGCGACGTTGAACCCCGGCGGCGTTCGCATCGGCACGGCGGAAATTTATTCGCAGGTGGAAACGATCCCGGAGGTGTTGGAGGCAATCGCCATCGGGCAGGATTGGGACAACGATGTGCGCGTGGTGCTGTTCGTGAAACTTCGCGAAGGCGCGGTGCTGGACGAAGCGCTGGCGAAGAAGATCAAGAATCAGATTCGAAAAGGCGCATCGCCGCGCCATGTGCCGGCGAAGATCCTCGCCGTCGCCGATATCCCGCGCACCAAGTCCGGCAAGATCGTCGAACTCGCGGTGCGCGATATCGTGCACGGACGGATCGTCAAGAACCGCGATGCGCTGGCCAATCCGGAGGCGCTGGAGCTGTTCAAGGATTTGGCTGAGTTGAAGGCTTAATTCTCTCCCCCAACTCGTTGGAGGAGTGGCGCGAAGCGCCGAGGGGGTGTTTCAGCGAGTTTTCCTCCGAAACCTCGGCTCGCGCGAGTTCAGCAATCCGTCGAGAACGCCGATGGGATTTGCATACACATCTCACCCTCGAAGACCTTTACCTTGCTTGACACACACTACTTCCCCATCGCGGGAAGGGTGATCGTAGGTGGACGAAGCGGCCACCTGTGGTCCTCTCCCGCTTCGCGGGAGAGGACGTTTGCTGCGGCGCGATTTGGACTCTGCTTTCGTCACCTCTCGACGCTTTCGGCGTGGCAGGCGTGAACATGAGCTCATGCGCGGTGGTTAAGAGTCAGCGTGGCAATCTGATCCAGCGCGGGGTGCGGGCGGCATAGTCTTGCCATGCCGCGCCGAACCTTGCGGCGAGGTGGGCTTCTTCGCGTTCGATGGCGAGTTTTTGTACAAGGATCGCGCCCGCAAACGCCGCGGGGATGAGCCAAGCCACGCCAAGCAGAAGTCCGGCGCCGGCGACGAGCAGTGTGTTGCCCACATAGATCGGATTGCGGGACCAGCGGAACGGGCCGTCCGTGACAAGCGCGGTCGCGCCGCGATGCGGCATGATGGTGGTGTGGTGCGAACGGAAAGCGTTCATGGCGGCCATGTCGATCGCGATGGCGGCGGCGATGAGGGTAATGCCGGCGGCGGCAAGGAGATGCTGCACCGGCCCTTGCGGCCAGGGCAGAGGGCGGATGTACCAGTGCAAGGCGAAGGCAATCGCGGCGGTGATCGCGTAAAGCAGCGGCGGCCAGGGAAGGCGGTTCGGGCGTTCGGCGAATTCGCTCTTGTCCATGGCGCGCATGATGCACGTGTCTGGCGCTCTTCGCCAGAGAAACGAGCGCGTGCAGGCGGTGGCTTGCACCGCCTGCGTGCGGCTTGTGCCGTTTAGCGCAACGGGCGCTCAAGTGCGTAGCGGTTGAGCGCGGAAAGTTGCGCTAAATTATTGATTTTCGAGCACCTTATCGGCGATCAGTTGATTCCAACTGATCGCCGGGTGCTCTAGGGCGACTGCACGATGCCAGCGCCCCGGTCATCCATGTCGACGCCCGGTGCGAAGGCAGTTGTCGAGGCCGTGGCGCGAAGCCTGGCCACGACGTTTGGCGCCGTGGCGGGAATGCCAAGCGCGCCCATCCTTTCCCACCACAAGGCGGCACAGCCCGCGACATGGGGCGTTGCCATGCTGGTGCCGTTGAAGTCGACGAGGCCGCCGCCCTTCTTCGCGGAGGTGATGGCAACGCCGGGGCCCGAGAGAACCGGACCCGTGTTGGAGAAATTCGCGATCGTGAGGCCGCCGGTCGATTGGCCAAGCGCGCCCACCGAGACGATGCCTTCGGCGGCGGCGGGAATCGACACCGAGACCTCGTGGTTGGGGCTGATCTCGCGGTGGCTTTCGTTCCCCGATGCGGCGACAAGCACGACGCCGCCGCCGAACGCTTCGCTGGCGCGCACCTGCGCCATCAATGCATCGAACATGCGCAGGTTGGCGCGGTAACCTTCCAGCGCCGCAGACGTGGCTAGATCGGCAGGCCAGTTCTGCTGGTTGATCAGCATGTCGACGAGGCCCGGAAAGTCAAAGCCCAGCGACATGGAAATGACCTTGGCTCCGCCATTCACCGCCCATTGGATGCCTTGGAAGATCATGGCGGAATCGCCGCTGCCCGCATTGCCGAGAACCTTTCCGATCATGGCGTCGGTCACGCCGCGGGCAACACCGATGCGGGTGCCGTCGACATCGCGCCCGAAGATGGTGCCGGCGCAGTGCGTGCCATGGCCCTGAAGGTCTCCGTTCCCGTCTCCGGAGAAGTCGTGCTGGTCGAGGTTAACCCCGGCGAAGGCCGGATGGCCGGCATCGATTCCGGTATCGAGTACGGCGACCTTGACGCCAGCACCCGTCGCGGCCGAACTCGCGGCGCCAACGGCGGTAACGCCCCAGGCTGTGGTGGTGGCGCTCGGCGTTGCCGTTCCCGTTGGCATCACGAGCTTGGTCGGAATGCTGCGGGTGACGCCAAGCACCGTCGGATCGCGCGACAGCGCCTTGGCTTCCGAAGTTTTTCATTTCGCCAACTTTCGATCACTGGCGCGGCGGGCGCTGCCATTTCCTCCGGCCTTGGCATGGACATGGGACCGGAAAACGGCCCCTGCCGGCGTGGACGGTTGAACGACAGATCTCTGAGGACGATGAATTTCTCCATGGGAGTCTCCGATGCGGATGATGCCCCCTGCGTTGGACGAGCGAGCCATTCGCAGCGGCTCGCTTTCCGTTGCGGACATGATGACGTAAAGGCAGCCGGAAATCTGTGCGGAAACGCACAACGGGCTCTATCAGCCCCACTTGAAGACGAAGACCATCCAGATCAGCGAGAGGACCAGAGCGCCCCAGAGTGGCGTGCCCATTATGGCGAGCCAGGCGAGGAAGATGAAGCAGCTTCCCAAATGCGTGATGAACAGACGGTCGCCGCGCGTCGTGTCGAGATTGAAGATGCCGCGGCGCGGATTGCCGCCGGGGCTGTAGTACTCCCACACGCCCATCACACCGATCGAACCGAAGATATAGAGGAAGAAGGCGATGGAAACGCGATTCCAGGCCATCCAGGTGCCCAGTGGCTGCTGCCACCAGTCGGCGGAGAACATCATGGGCGCTTCCATCGATTTCCTCCTTACACGCGGCCCAGGGCGAAGCCCTTGGCGATGTAGTTGCGCACGAAATAGACCACGACCGCGCCGGGGATGAGGGTGAGCACGCCCGCTGCCGCCAAGAGGCCAAGCTCGTAGCCCGATGTGCTCGCGGTTTTCGTCATCGCCGCGACGATGGGTTTTGCCGCCACGGATGTGAGGTTCTTCGCCAGCAGCATTTCGACCCATGAGAACATAAAGCAGAAGAATGCGGCGACGCCGATGCCGGCCGAGATCGTCGGCAGGAAGATCTTGATGAAGAATCTCGGGAATGAATAGCCATCGACGAAGGCGGTCTCGTCGAGCTCCTTCGGAACGCCGGACATGAAGCCTTCGAGAATCCACACCGCCAGCGGAATGTTGAAGAGCGTGTGGGCAAGCGCCACGGCCCAGGGCGTGTCGAAGAGTTCGACAGCGTAGTAGAGGTTCACGAAGGGCAACACGAAAACGGCGGGCGGGGCCATGCGGTTGGTGAGCAGCCAGAAAAACAGATGCTTGTCGCCGAGGAAGCGGTAACGCGAGAAGGCATATGCCGCGGGCAGGGCCACGATGATCGAGATCACCGTGTTGATGGCGACGTAGGTGATCGAGTTGATGTAGGCGCCATACCAGGACGGGTCGGTGAAGATCGTCTTGTAGCTGTCGAGGGTGAATTCGCGCGGGAACGCCGAGAAGCCGCCGAGGATTTCGTTGGTCGTCTTGAATGACATGTTGAGCAGCCAATAGATCGGCAGCATCAGGAACACGATGTAGAGGGTCAAGACGATGTAGCGCTTCTTCATCACTTCGCCTCCTCGCGCATCATCAGCGTGTAGAACAGCCAGCTCGCGAACAGGATGATGAGGAAGTACACGATCGAAAAGGCCGCGGCGGGACCGAGGTCGAAACCGCCAAGCGCCTTCTGCACCAGATCGATCGACAGAAACTTGGTGGTGGAGCCCGGGCCGCCGCCGGTCAGGACGATCACTTCGGTGTAGATCATGAAGCTGTCCATGAAGCGGAGCAGGATGGCGATGGTGAGCACATGCTTGAGTTTGGGGAGCTGGATGAAGCGGAACACCGCCCAGGGCCTGGCGCCGTCGATCTTTGCAGCCTGATAGTAAGCGTCGGGAATCGAGACGAGGCCCGCGTAGCAGAGGAGCGCCACGAGCGAGGTCCAGTGCCAGACGTCCATGAGCACCACGGTGAACCAGGCAGCGCCGGGCTGGCGGGTGTAGTTGTAGTCGATGCCCAGCGCGTTGAGGCCCCAGCCCAAAAGGCCGATGTCGGGCAGCGCCATGATATTCCACATGGAACCCACGACGTTCCACGGCACGAGCAGCGGCAGCGCCATCAAAACCAGACAGACCGAGACCCAGGCGCCCTTCCGCGGCATGCAAAGCGCGATGCCGAGGCCAAGCGGCACTTGGATCAGGAGCACCACGGCGGTGAAGATGATCTGGCGGCCGAGGGAGGCGTGGAAGTCCGGGTTGTTCAGAAGTTCGCGGAACCAGCGCGCACCCGCCCAGAAGAATTCGTTGGCGGCGAAGGACTCCTGAATGGAATAGTTGACCACCGTCATCAGCGGAATGAGGGCATTGAACGCCACCATCAGGAAGACCGGAAGCACCAGCCACCAGGCGCGGTTGTCCCAGGTCTTGTTCATGGCCGCGCTCCGGCCATCCAACCGTCCTCGTAGACTTGGGTGTGAGCTGGATCGAAGGCGAGATGGGTCTTGCCTTGGGGTACTGCTTCGCCTTCGGGCACGAGCAGCTTGATGGTCGCGCCATGGGCGCGGGTTTCGACGATGCGGAAGCGGCCTGCGTCCGATACTTTCACCACATCGGCGGCAATGCCTTTGTTAACGACGGTGACGAATTCCGGCCTCACGCCGAGTTCGGTGCGCGCGGCACCTTTCGCGGATTTCGCGTTTTCCGCCTTCACCTCGCCTCCGGCGAAGAAGGCCTTGCCACCCTTCACGCTGCACGGGATCACGTTCATGCCTGGCGAGCCGATGAAGTGGCCGACGAATGTGTGGCGCGGCTTCTCGAAGAGATCGATGGGTGTTCCGGATTGCACGACTTCGCCCTGATTCATGACCACCACCTGATCGGCGAATGTAAGCGCCTCGGTCTGGTCATGGGTCACGTAGATCATGGTGCGGCGGGTCTTTATGTGCAGTTCCTTGAGCTTGGAGCGCAGCTGCCACTTCAAGTGCGGATCGATGACGGTGAGCGGCTCGTCGAACATGATCACATTTACATCGGCGCGCACAAGTCCGCGGCCCAGCGAAATCTTCTGCTTGCCGTCCGCGGTGAGGCCGGAGGCGCGGTTGCCCAGCGTCTTGGTGAGCTCGAGCATGCCGGCGATCTCTTCGACGCGCGGCTTGATCTCGGCTTCCGGCACGCCGCGATTGCGCAAGGGGAAGGCCAGATTGTCGTATACGGTCATGGTGTCGTAGATGACCGGGAACTGAAAGACCTGCGCGATGTTGCGCTCTTCGGGCGAGGCGTTCGACACATCCTTGCCGTCGAAACTGATCGTGCCTTCAGTTGGCGTGAGCAATCCCGAAATCAGATTGAGCAGCGTGGTCTTGCCGCATCCTGAAGGACCCAGCAGCGCATAGGCGCCGCCGTCCTTCCAGGTGAGCGAGAGCCGCTTCAGCGCGAAATCGTCATCGCTCTTGGGTTCGGCGAGATAGCTGTGGCGCAGCTTATCGATGCGGATTTCAGCCATGGGCAGCGAGCTCGCCATCTGCATTGAAGAAGAACGCGCGGTCGACGTCGGCGTGAAGCTTCGCCGTCGACCCTACTTTGAAGGCGTGAATGCCATGCGACTGCGACACCCAAGTGGAGCGCCGGCATCGAGATGGATGACGCTCTCCGAGCCCGAGAGCTCTGTCACCAGAACGCGGCCCTCGATAACCCCCGTGCTGCCGCCATTGGCTTCGGGCGAAACGTGATGCGGGCGGAGGCCAAGGGTGTAGGAACCGTCAGGCAATTTTTCTCCGGCGCCCACGGGCCATGACTTGCCGCCGAAGATCGAGAGTTTCTTGCCCTTCTTCTCGACGCGCGCGGTGTTGATCGGCGGATCGGAGAAGACCTGCGCGGTCAGGAGGTCCTTGGGCCTGCGATAGGTTTCAGACGTTGGGCCGAACTGGGTAATGCGGCCTTCATGCAGCGTCGCGGTGCTGCCGCCGAAGAGCAGGGCTTCGGAAGGCTCGGTCGTTGCGTAGACGACGATGGCGTTGCGGCCGGCGAAGAGTTTCGGCAACTCGTCGCGCAGTTCCTCGCGGAGTTTGTAGTCGAGATTGGCGAGCGGCTCGTCGAGAAGGATGAGATCGCTGTCCTTGACGATGGCGCGGGCGATGGCGGTGCGTTGCTGCTGGCCGCCCGAGAGTTCGGAAGGGCGGCGTTGCAGCATGGGTTTGAGCCGCAAGAGTTCGGCGGCCGACATCACGCGCTTCTCGATTTCAGCGGAGGACATGCCGGCGACGCGGAGCGGAGAGGCGATGTTGTCGTAGACGTTGAAGTTCGGGTAGTTGATGAATTGCTGATAGACCATGGAAACGTTGCGTTTCTGCACGCCGACGCCGGTTACGTCGTGGCCCTTGTATTTGATCTTGCCCGCAGTCGGCTTCTGAATGCCCGCCATCAACTGCATCAGCGTGGTTTTGCCCGCAAGCGTGGTGCCGAGGAGCACGTTGAACGAGCCCTCCGTCAGCGTAAGCGTCGTCGGATGGATGTGCTGATCCGCACCCACGCGCTTTTCGATGGAGATGAGTTCGAGGGACATGGTTCGATCTCACGTCCTCTCCTGCGAAGCAGGAGAGGAAGGGGCCCCGCCGCCGACAGCGGGTGGGGAGGTGAGGGTGAGTCAATACGTGTCACTTACCCTCACCTTCCCACGCCGCTTGCGCGGCGCGGGTCCCCTT
>JAAURV010000068.1 GCA_012032065.1 Hyphomicrobiales bacterium | reverse complement strand
GAGCGAAGCGCAGGCGCGAGCTGGAACCCAGCTTTGGTTCGGCAAGGCGCGCCTGTGTCAGGCAAAGCTGGGTTCCAGCTCGCGCTCCGCTGCGCGTCGCTTGGCTGGAATGACGGCTGTTCTTGCCTTAAGTTAGCGCCTATGGGACCTGTTCCGGCGACCGATCGCGCAGCGGATTCCGGCCAGTGCCCTTGTTGACGCGCCGCGACGGCTCTGGCGCTACCGCTTCAGAAGCTTCCCGCGCAAACTCGAAACCGCATTTGCGTGGCCATCGAAGCCTTCGTATTTCGCGAACACTTTCGCGTGGCGCGCCAGCTCCGGATAGCCCTGCTCCGTCACATAAGCCACCGACGTGCGTTTCAAAAAATCGAATACCGAGAGCGGCGAGGAGGTCTTCGCCCAGCCGCTTGTCGGCAGCACGTGGTTGGGGCCGAGAACGAAATTGCCGAGAGTCGTCGGCGACCATTCGCCAAGCAGAATCTCGCCCGCGTTCTCGATGCGGCCCAGATAGGAGAACGGGTCCTTCGAGAGAACCTCGACATGCTCGGGCGCATATTCGTTGACGAACGCCAGTGCGTCGTCTGCATTCCGCGCCAGCACGATACCGCCGGCTTTGCCCGAGAGCACTGTTGAGGAATAATCGACGCGCAGTTCGCCCATCTCTTTCCAGTAACCGGGTAATGCTGCCGCGGCATCTTCCGCCACCTTGCGGCTCCAGGTGATCAGATAGGCGGAACTGTCCGGCCCGTGCTCGGATTCGATCAGGAGATCGAGTGCTGCAAGGCGGCCATCGACGGTCTCGTCGGCGAAGATGATGACTTCGCTGGGGCCCGCGGGCGAGCCCACGTCGATCACGTGCGAGAGCAGCCGTTTCGCCGCCGCGACCCATGGGCTTCCCGGTCCCACCACTTTCGCGCAGCGCGGGATCGTCTTCGTGCCATACGCAACGGCCGCGATGCCCTGCGCGCCGCCGGCTTTATACACTCGCGAAACGCCCGCAAGCTTCGCCGCCACGAGCGTTGCATCGTCGATGTTTCCGTCGGGGCCTGGCGGCGTGATGACGATGACGTCTTTCACGCCCGCAATCCGCGCCGGGATCGCGGTCATCAGCACGGCGGAGGGAAACGATCCTTTGCCGCGTGGGATGTAGCAGGCAACAGAAGCAATGGGCCGCGTGCGTTCGCCCGCGAAAGCGCCGGGGCGGATTTCGTGCAGCCACATCTCCTCGGGCATCTGATCCTGGTGGAATTCGCGGATCGAGTGAGCCGCGAACTCCATGGCCTCGCGGACATCGCCCGCCAAAGTCTTCTCGGCGCGCGCAAAGTCATCGGGCGTTGCGGCAATCGCCGAAGCATCGACATTCGCCTTGTCGAAGTCGCGCGCGAAGCGGGCCAGAGCTTCATCGCCCTCAATTTTCACAGCCTCGATGATCGGCCGCACTTTCTCTTCGAAGCCCGAGAGATCGGACTCCGCGCGCGCATCAATTTGGCGCGTTCGCCGGCGGAGAGCTTTGCGAGTTCAATATAGTTGGGTTTCTTCGTCATGCATCACCGTTAGATCGAAGCCAGCGTGCCGCCATCCACCGGCAGACATATGCCCGTGACATAGGAAGCGGCATCGGAACAGAGAAAGATGGCCGCGCCGGCAAGATCGTCCATCACGCCGAAACGGTCCATCGGGATCTTCGCAAGCATCGATGCCTGCCAATTCGCATCGGCGTAAAACATCTCCGTCATCTCGGTGCGGAAGTAGCCCGGCGCCAGCGCATTCACGCGAATGCCACGCTTCGCCCACTCGGCTGCAAGCGCGCGCGTCATGCCGAGAAGGCCCGTCTTGCTCGATCCATAGGGCGCCGCGGTGGGAATTCCGCGCTCGGATGTGAGCGAGCAGAGATTGAGAATGGCCCCGCCCTTCATCGCGCGCGCGGCAGCTTGGGCCATGAAGAACGCCCCCTTCAGATTCGTGTCCACGATTTTGTCCCACAGCGCTTCATCGACATCGAGCGAGGGCGAGACCTGTTCGATGCCGGCGTTGTTGACGAGAATGTCGATGCCGCCCAGGGCCGCGACTGTCTGCGCAACAGCACGGCGGCAGTCATCGACGGCGCGGACATCGGCAGCAATAGCGATTGAATTGCGCGACGCCGCGTCAATGGCTTTCACCGTTCCGGCGAGCGCTTCCTTGCTACGGGCGGTCACCGCAACATCGGCGTCTGCTTCAGCCAGGGCAATCGCCAGCGCCTGCCCGATACCACGGCTGGCGCCGGTGACGAGTGCTCGTTTTCCGGAAAGCGAGAAGCGGTTCAACCCCATGGCGCGGTTTGATCCGAGCGGTTCGGAGAAGTCAAGGAAGCGACGATTCCATTCTCCGCCGGCGGAACAGCTGGGCGAGAGGTCAACCGGCAATCCGCGCCGAGATCGAACCGAAATCGCCGTAATCTATCCCGATCTCATCGCCCGCCGCGACGGCGAGCGGCACGATGCAGGTGCCGGTGGTGACGAAGTCGCCGGCGCTCAAACCGCCGCAGTAACGCGACGCCTCGTTGACGGCCCAGGTGAGCGCGGTCCACGGATCGCCCAGTGCTGCCTTGCCCGACCCGTCATTGACTTTCTTGCCGTTGACCCAGCCGCTCAAGCGGTGATCGGCGAGCGAGACGCCACGCCACTCCGCTTCGACCGGAGGCCCGAGCACCAGCCAGCAGGCGCAGGCGGTGTCGGCGATCAATTGTGCCGCGCCAACCTTGGTGAAGTCCTCATAGCGGGAATCCGGCACCTCGAGCGAGAGATGGAGCGAGGCAGTTGCCGCCATCACTTCGTCCCGCGTGTACTCGGCCTCGCGTGGCGGCATGTCTCTGGCGAGGCGGAATGCGAACTCGCCCTCGGCAACCTTCATCACGTTGTCCACGAAGGGCACGATGGCGCCCGGCGGCAACAGGCGATCGGCATAGATACGGCCGATCAGCGGTCCTTCGACATTGATGTGGCGCTGGCCTGCCTCGCTGGTGGCGGCGATCTTCCAGCCTGCCACGGGCGCGGCGCGAACCCCTGAGAGTTCGGCGGCCACACGATAACCTTCGGCACGGTCCTTGGGGCGGCAGGGCTGCGGAATGGAAGGGACACGCGTGTTCGCGTACCAGGTCTTCGATAGAAATTCCGCGGCTTCTCTCTCTTGGCTCACGCGCGCGCATCCAATTTATCGATGGCCGCGACATTCGCCGCCGACGGACCCTTCGGATCGAACTCGGAGGCAAGCCAAGTATCGACGATGGCCTTCGCAAGCTCCGGCCCGATCACGCGCGCACCCATGGTGATGATCTGGGCGTTGTTGGACTTGGCGGCGCGTTCGGCGGAATAGGTGTCGTGAGTCAAGGCGGCGCGGATGCCCGGCACCTTGTTGGCGGAAATGCACACGCCGATGCCCGTGCCGCAGCAGAGAATGCCGCGCTGCTGCTCGCCGTCGACGTGGTCTTTGCCACCTTGGCGGAGAGATCGGCGTAGAAGCCGCTGTCGCTGAGATCGGTGACTTCCACATCCTTTTTGCCCGCGAGATGTTTCGCGATCACATCGAGAGCGGCTTTCCGGCGCTGTCGGCGCCGAGTACGATTTTCATGAGCAGGTTCCTCCGGGTTTCGTGCAACTCGTAACCCGAAGCCTTGACGGATTCAACCGCGCCGCCATGCGATCAGAGTATGGTGTTCCCCGAAAGCCGCACGAGGTCCGGCGCCTTTGCGCCTGCCGCGGCCAGGTCAGCCGTGATGGTTTCGGTGTGGTCCATGCCGAATACCGCGCCTTCCTTCGCCCCCACGATCATGTTGTTGGCGACGACGGCAGGCTCCGCGCCTTGGGCCATGGAGATCGTGACGCCGCGTCCGCAATTGCGGATCAGGTTTCCCGCGGCCATGAGATTGCGGCTGTATTTGCCCCAACCCAGCGCGATGCCCACGTCGCGCGCGTCCTCGATGACGTTGCCGCTCACCGTGGTATCGGCCTCCGCATAAATGCCGCCCGCGCGCGTCACGCCTTCGGAACGGCCGCCCCGCGCATTGCGGATGAGATTGTTGGCGCAGACCGCGAGCCTTCCGCCCTGGTCGAGATTGGTGATCGAGATGCCGAAGCAGATGTCGTCGATCACATTGCCGCTGACGACCGCGCCCTGAAAAGCGAACTCCACGTAGATCGCCACTTCATCGGTGCGCGAGATGTTGTTGTTGACGATCTGGCAATTGGCGCCGGAGTTGTTGCGGATGGCGGAGAAGGCGCAGTCGGACACACGGTTCTGCGCGATCGCGACGTTGCCCGCTTTCCAGACATTGATGCCATTGCCGTTCTGGCCGGAGCCACCGTCCTTGGCGGCCACGCGCATCACATGGTTTTCGGCAACGATGGTGCCATCCTCGCGCGGTTCCGTGGCCCACACCTGAATGCCGTTGTTGCCGATGTCGCGCACGGTGTTGCCGGAGATGACCAGGCCTTTGCTATCGAGCGCGAACACACCGGTCTGCCCGAGGAACGAGAAGCGGCTCGCGATGATCCGGCCAGAACAGCGCGTGAGCGACAAGCCAGTTCCGGCGCTGCCGATGAAGCTGCAATCCTCGATGCCAAGGCCTTCGGCGTCGCTCAGAGCCACGAGCCCTTGGCCTTCCGGCTTCAATCCCATGCCATCGAAGGTCAGCCCGGCGAGCCGCAGATGCTTCACATCGCCGCCGGTGAGGATCGGCCCGCCCGACCTGTCGATCAGCAGCGTGCGCCCGGGGACGCCGGCGATCGCCACGCCGCGGCGTAAACGGAGTCCGGAGACGAGATATTTCCCGGCTTCGAGAACCAGCGTCCCGCCCTGCTTCGCCGCTGCATCGATAGCGGCCTGCATGGATTTGGACTGGTCCTTGTTGCTGTTTGGTTCGATTCCAAGCTCCCGCGCGCTTACCGCCGCCGCGGGCAGAGCCAGCAAGGTTCCGGCAGTCAGCAGGGATCGGCGCGAGAATTCCATAATGGCACACTCCTGAGGCAAGTGACGCAAGAGCGGTGCCCGGGAGGCATTAACCCTTCATCGCCGCAATGCGGGAAATCCTCCTGCGGCACATCGAAGGCAATGTGGGTGTAATCGGGGTTGGGTTCCTTTCGTGTTGCGGGATCGGGCGAGAGGCAGATCCAGAATGATCCGGCTTCGAGGTGAACGGCACTCTTGGATTCCTTGCGCAGCGTGAGGCCCAGGCCCCCGGTGTAGAACTTGATGGCGCGCTCCACATCGCTCACCGCGAGTGTGACGTGGTTAAGACCACTGACCGAAAACTGCTTTCCCATATTACTCTTCAATAGCGGCCCGCACCTCTCCAACCTCGATCTCGCGCCAGTTGTGGAGATGCGAATGGGAGAGTTCCCGCAAACTCGCCCGTTCCGCCGCCGTCCAACATTCGAGACTGGCGAGCAGGCTGGCGATGGCTACCTCGGCTGCGCGGGTTGCGCCGTCGTCGCATTTGAGGGCGAAACCCAGCCCGGCGTGTGTCACGGCGCCGCAATAGACGCCTTCGGCCCCGGTTTTGACGAAGGCGCGGGGAACTTTTGTCATCAATACGGTGTCGAAGCGGTTGGTCCCGGCGATCATGAACGGATGGGCGCGCGCCGCGGCAAAGATGCGTTGACCGGCTGCGTGATCGGGCGCGGCAAGTTTTGCGAATCCGCGCGCCAGGCTGCGGAGCGGCAAGGCCCAGGTGGGCACAGAACAGCCGTCAATTCCGCATGGAGCCGCGCCCAGATCCTCTTCGCACAGCGAACCGATCGCCGATGCGATGGCGCGCTGCACGGGATGATCGCGGCTGGTGTAGTTCCGCTCGTTCAAGCCAAGCTGCCGCGCCAGCGCCAGCATGCCCGCATGTTTGCCGGAACAGTTGTTGAAAACGGCGAGCGGCTTGTCCATGGCGCGTACGGCGGCGTCATGCGCGGCGTGATCGCCGGGCCAATGCGCGCCGCATTCGTAGGCATCCTCTGCCACGCCCACTCTCGCCAGCATCGCCCGCGCAACCCGCACGTGATCGGCTTCGCCGCCGTGGGAGGCGCAGCAGAGTGCTATCTCCTCGGGCGTGAAGCCGAAGCGATCCGCGGCTCCGCTTTCGATCACCGCCAAGCATTGCAACGCCTTGATCGCCGATCGGGGATAAACCGGCCGCCCGATATCGCCGGCGGCCATGACGATCTCGCCATTGGCATCCGCAACGGCGAATGCGCCGGCATGGCGGCTCTCGACGATTCCGCCGCGGGTGACTTCGGCGATGATCGGGTTTGGAAACATGGCGGCTCGAATAGCATAGCTCGCCAAGTTTCGTTAAGGGGCCTCCAAAACACTTGTTTTGAACAAAAATCTACCGGCAGGTAAGCTTGCGGGAACTTGCAATACCTTTGAGGCGTTTGCAAACCCGCTCAAACCGGCTAGTTCAAAAGCACCGGGGCATTGGACGCATTCGTTGGGGCAAAACGAACCGCGATGGAACGCCGTCTGACAACCATCTTGTCGGCCGATGTGGCTGGTTATGGCCGCTTGATGCAAGCGGACGAGACCGGTGCGCTGGATGCCTTGAAGGCGCATACGTCAACGATCGTTGATCCGCTCGCCGCGCGCTATGGCGGCCGCATCGTCAAGCACATGGGCGACGGATTCCTGGCCGAGTTCGCGAGTGTTGTGAATGCCGTGCAGTTCGCGGCGGGGCTTCAGGCGGAAGTGGCGGGCCGCAACGCCGGCCTCGCCGAAACAAAGCGCATGCGTTTCCGCATCGGCATCAATCTTTCCGACGTGATCGCCGACGGCGACGACATTTACGGCGATGGCGTCAACATGGCGGTCCGCCTGCAGGGCCTCGCCGAGGCGGGCGGCGTCTGTATTTCGGAAACCGTCTATCAGCATGTGCGCCGCCACACGATCTATCAGTTCGAGGATGTGGGCGAGCGGCAGTTGAAGCATGTGGCACAGCCGCAACGGGTCTATCGGTTGATGTTCGAGACACCCGAGCAGACCAACCGCCGCCCGGGCGATTTCAATGCCTCGATCGCGGTGCTGCCGTTCACCAATCTGAGCGGCGATCCGGAACAGGAGTATTTCGGAGACGGCATCGCCGAGGACATCATCACCGATCTTTCGAAGGTTTCGGCGCTCTTCGTCGTCGCCCGCAACACGTCGTTCACGCTGAAAGGCAAGGCCGTCGACATCGGGCAGGTGGCGCGCAAGCTCGACGTGAAATATGTGCTGGAAGGCAGCGTGCGCAAATCCGGCGCGCGCGTGCGCATCACCGCGCAGCTGATCGACGGCGAAACCAGCGGCCATGTCTGGGCCGAGCGCTACGACCGCGACTTCGAGGACATCCTCGGCATTCAGGACGAGATTTCGCACGCCATTGTCGATGCGCTGAAGGTGAAGCTGCTGCCCGCCGAGCGTTCCGGTATCGCGAAGAAGCCGACAGAAAGCACCGAAGCCTATCGCTACTATCTGATGGCGCGCGGCATCTTTCATCGCGGCGGGCTGACGCGCCGCTCGCTGCGCATCGCGCGGCAGATGTTCGCGAAGGCCGTCGAGATCGACGGGAAGTTCGCGCGCGCCCACGCAGGCATCGCCGATTGCAACTCGCTGTTGCTCGATTCGGGTGACGCGTCGGTTCGATTCGAGGACATCATGGAGCGGAGCGAAGCAGCTTTGGCGCTCGATTCGACTCTCGCCGAAGCCCATAGCGCGCGCGGGTTGGCGCTTTATGCGAGCGGCAGCTATGTGGCGGCCGAAACCGAGTTCAAGACCGCGGTGGCGCTCGATCCCAATCTCTTCGAGGCCTACTTCTTCTATGGACGCAACTCGATGAATCAGGGGCGCTACGACTACGCCGCCGAACTTTTCACCCGCGCCGCCGAACTGAAGTCCGATGACTTCCGCTCATTGGGTTTAACCGCGCTCTGCTACCAGGCGATGGGCAGCGAAGCGGAAGCAAAGGCCGCCAACCGCAGGGCGCTCATCCGCGTCGAGGCCGCCGTGATCCAGCGCCCGGACGACGCCGATGCCTTGGGCTTCGGCGCCGGGGTTCTCGCCATGCAGGGCGAACGCGAGCGGGGCGCTGGATTGGGCCGAGCGCGCGCTGGTGATCGAGCCCGAGGACTACGATCTCCGCTACAACTTGGCCTGCGCCTTCGCGCTCATGGGCGAGGTGGATACCGCCGCGCGGCTCCTCGACGAAGCCATGGCCGGCATCGGCCACAAGTCGCGCGTCGAGTACATGCTGCAGGACAAGGATCTCGATTCAGTGCGGAACCACCCGCGCTATGTCGAGATGATATCGCGCCTCAAAGCGTAACGTCCTCTGCTCCTTGTCCTCTCCCGCGAAGCGGGGGAGGAAATCTCCTACTCGCCATACGGAATCCAGATGTTTTTCACCTGCACCGCGTGCCGCAGATAGTCATGGCCGTGGCCCTCGACGCTTGAGAACCAGTCCCGCGCACGTCCGCCATCGCACCATGTGGGCTTGAGATTGCCGGCGGAGGCCTTCTCCACCATCGCGGTTCCCTCGGCCGTGCCGCAATACCAGAGTGCCGCCACATCGTCGTGCTCGGCGAGAGTCTTGGCGAGTTCGTCGCGCTCGCCGGTGACGATGTTGACGACGCCCGCCGGAACATCTGAAGTCTCCAGCACCTGATAGAAATCGGTGGCCGCCAGTGGTTTGTGCGGCGACGGCACGGCAATCACGCGATTGCCCATGGCGATTGCCGGCATCACCAATGAAACGAGCCCCAGCAGCGGAACCGCGTCGGGGCACAGAAGCGCCATGGCGCCGTAGGGTTCGTTCATGGCGAGTGTCACGTTCCGCGAGCGGTGGAATGCACGCGGCCATCGTATTTGTCGGCCTGCGCCGCGTACCAGAAGATGCGCCGGATCGAGGCTTCCACCTCGCGCTCCGCCTGTTTCGGCGTATCGCCCATCCGAACGAGACGGCGCGCGAACTCCTCGGCGCGGACCGAGAGATTTTCGGCGATGTAGTAGATGACCTGCGCCCGGTTATGCGCGGTCGCGGAACCCCAACCGGAGGCTTTGCCGGCGGCTTCGACGGCGTTACGGACATCCTTGCGGTTGCCCAACCCCGCCTGGCCGATGGCTTTGCCTTTCGCTCCGTATACGGAGTAACTGTAACCCGAATCCGGCCGCGCCTGCTTGCCGCCGATGAAAAGCTTCGCGGTACGGTCAATGGAGGGAAGCCCGTGGAGATCCACTTCGCTGGCAGGCGCGGCGTTCAGCTTCGCCTTCTTGGCCGCGCGCCCGGCGGGCAATGCCTTCTCCCAAGCGGCCTTGAGATATTCGTACATGCCCTCGCGCCCGCCTTCGCGGCCGAAGCCGCTTTCGCGGTAGCCGCCAAAGCCCGCCGCGGCATCGAAGAGATTGGTGGAATTGACCCACACGACGCCCGCCTTCATGCGCGCCGCGGTGTCGAGCGCGAGGTTGATGTTCTCCGACCACACGGTGGCCGCGAGCCCGTAGCGCGTGTGATTGGCGATCTGCACCGCTTCCTCCGGCGTGCGGAAGGTCATGGCGGCGGCCACGGGCCCGAAGATTTCGACCTGCATCACCGTCGATGCCGCTTCCACATCGGTGAAGAGCGAGGGCGCGAAATAATTGCCAGTCTCCGGCACCGGCACACCGGCCTGGGTGAGCGTTCCGCCTTCCTCCTCGCCTTTCTTCACAAGTTTCACGATGCGCTCACGCTGCACGCGGTCGACGACGGGGCCCATGTCCATCGACTTGTCCAACGGATCGCCGATCCGCAACGTCTGCATGCGGCGCTTGAGCTTCGAGAGGAACCGTTCGGCAACACCTTCCTGTACCAGCAGTCTCGATCCCGCGCAGCACACCTGTCCTTGATTGAACCAGATGGCATCGACCACGCCTTCCACCGCCGCATCGAGATCGGCATCCTCATGCACGATGAAGGGCGACTTGCCGCCAAGTTCGAGCGACAGTTTTTTGCCCGAACCCGCGGTGGCGCGGCGAATCAAGCGCCCCACTTCTGTCGATCCGGTAAACGCGATCTTGTCGACGCCCGGATGTTCGACAAGCAGCGCCCCTGTCGATCCGTCGCCCGTCACCACATTGACGACGCCCGCCGGCAATCCCGCTTCGGCGCAGATTTCGGCGAAAGCAATTGCGGTGAGCGGCGTCCATTCCGCGGGCTTCAGCACCACGGTATTGCCGGCCGCGAGTGCCGGCGCGATTTTCCATGCCAGCATCAGCAGCGGAAAATTCCACGGCACGATCTGCCCGCACACGCCCACGGGTCCGTAACCCGGAAACTCGTCAGCGACGATCTCGGCCCAGCCGGCGTGATGATAGAAATGCCGCGCCACCAGCGGAATGTCGATGTCACGGCTCTCGCGGATGGTCTTGCCGTTGTCCATGGTCTCGAGCACCGAGAGAAAGCGCTCGCGCTTCTGGATGATGCGGGCAAGCGCATAGAGACAAGCCGCGCGCTCGTGACCCGGCCTTCGCGACCATGGCCCAAAGGCCTTGCGCGCCGCTTCGGCCGCGCGATCGACGTCCGCCTTGGTTCCTTGCGGTACGCGCGCGAGCAGCGAGTTATCCGCCGGATTCAGCACATCGAGCAGCGCGCCGCCTTTCGAGGCAACGAAGACGCCGCCGATGAAATGTCCGAAGCCCTTCTCATGGGCTTTGAGCCAGTCCCTTACATGGTTCGAAGCTTCCGGTGCGGGGCCGTAGTCCATGCTTTTCAAGACGTCGGAAACTGTTGGCATTGTTGGCCTCAGGCAAGTGCGTGATGAGTGAGGGCCGAATAGCGGCCGGTGACATGGTGTTCGAGTTGACGCTCGATATCGGCGAGCATCGAGCTCGCGCCAAGACGGAAGAGATCGGGTTCGAGCCAGCGCCGGCCGAGTTCTTCCTTTATGAGGATCAACCAGTTCAGCGCATCCTTTGCCGTGCGCAATCCGCCCGCCGGCTTGAAGCCAACCATTTGCCCGGTGAGTTCGCCGTAGTCACGCAGCGCCCGCACCATGGTGAGGCTCACCGGCAGCGTGGCGTTCACGTCTTCCTTGCCGGTGGATGTCTTGATGAAGTCGGCTCCCGCCTGCATCGCCACCAAACTTGCCTTGTAGACATTGCGCAGCGTCTTCAAATCGCCGGTGGCGAGGATTGCCTTGAGATGCGCGGGCCCGCACGCCTCGCGCATCGCCTGCACTTCGTCGTAAAGCGCTTGCCAGTCTTGCGTAAGAACTTGCGCGCGATGAATGACGATATCGATTTCGGCGGCGCCCTGATCGACAGCGTAGCGAATTTCCGCAAGCCTCTGTGGCAGGGGCGTGAG
>JAAURV010000067.1 GCA_012032065.1 Hyphomicrobiales bacterium | reverse complement strand
ACGGAAAGTATTCAGAGGGTGGCCGATGGATGTACATGCAGCATCCAAAATTCTGCTCTGAACCCGAGCATTTCATTAGAGCTTTCGGCATAATTCAGAAGGATCTTCTTGAAATATTCAACTACATTGAACCAGACGATAGAAATCTTCAAACGTACTCCTACCGTGTCCACGAACTGTTTATGCGTGCATGTATCGAAGTCGAAGCTAATTTCAAAGCAATCTTAGAAGAAAACGGCTACTCGCGATCTGGAGATTGGAGAATTCTCGACTATCGCAAGATAGAGGCATCTCATTTTCTTTCTATGTATGAAATCAAACTACCAACATGGCGGAGCGGAACAAAGATTTTGAAGCCGTTTGATGATTGGGTCGCCAGCGGAAAACCAGCTTGGTACCAAGACTACCACGCTGCGAAACATGATCGGCACAGGTCCTTTACCAAGGCCAACTTGGAGAATCTGCTTCTCTCGGTTGCTGGGGTGGCTGTGCTTCTAGGGGCACAATTCTTGGACGGTCATTTCGGTTCATCTGCGACCCTGCTTGCTACCTTTGGACCTGGCGACGGTTTTGAAAATGCCATTGGCAGCTACTTCAGAATCAAGTTTCCCGACAACTTACCACTAGCCGAACGATATAGTTTCACGTGGCCATCAATTAAATCTGATCCTGACCCCTTTGAAAACTTCCCCTATCCTCCCTGAGCGATGATTCACTATGCTCGCATCCAGAGCAGTCGCTATCGCCCGTAGGCGGAGCAATGAGTTCTAGTTCGTGCACCAGCTGTTGGTGCTTGCCGGAATGGCCGCGCTTCCGTAGGCACCCCCTCGGCGCTGCGCGCCACTCCCCCAACAAGTTGGGGGAGAGATCAGATTTCCGCCCCCACTTCCCCATCCAGCTTCGCCGCTGCGATCACGGCCTGGGTGCGGCTGTCGACGTCGAGCTTGAGCAGGATGGCGGAGACATGGGCCTTCACCGTCGCTTCCGAGACGGTGAGTTGGTAGGCGATCTGTTTGTTGAGCAGGCCTTCGCGCAGCATCATGAGGACGCGCATCTGCTGGGGTGTCAACGTTGCGAGGCGTTTGGCGAGATCGGCTATTTCGGCGGCGTCGGCGGATTCGGTGGCGAGGCCAGGTGGGGTCCAGATATCGCCGTTGATGACGGCGGCGAAGGCTTGGCGCATTTCTTCCATGGGGGTTGATTTGGGCACGTAGCCCGATGCGCCCAGAGCCAGCGCGCGGCGGATGACCTGCGGCTCCTCGCTGGCCGAGACGATGACAACGGGAACGGCGGGATGTTCGGCACGCAGATACATGAGGCCCGAGAAGCCCTGCACGCCCGGCATTTTGAGATCGAGCAGGATCAGGTCGCAGGCTTCGGCTTTGCGGAGAGACTCGACTGCCTGATTGAGATTTCCGGCTTCGGCTACCATAGCGCCGGGGAAGGACGCCTCGAGCGCCTGCTTCAGCGCGTTTCTGTAGAGCGGATGATCGTCCGCGATGATCGCATGAAACGCCGGCACTGCTCCCTCCCCCGCCGGCCGCCGTGGATATTCTGTTCTTCCCCGTGCTAGAGCACCGCCATGGCGGAAAACCTCATCAGCACCGGGCGGCTCACCAGCTTTCCCGACATCCTGCCCTACCGCATGGGCCGGCTCAAGGTCTCATCGCTGCACGAGATCTACTACGAAGAGTGCGGCAATCCGAAGGGCAAGCCCGCGGTGGTGCTGCATGGCGGGCCTGGCGGCGGCATCGTGGCCATGCTGCGGCGCATGCACGATCCCCAAGCCTATCGTCTCATCCTGTTCGACCAGCGGGGCTGCGGGCAATCGACGCCGCATGCCGAGCTTCGCGAAAACACCACCTGGGATCTGGTGGCAGACATGGAGAAGCTGCGGGTTCATCTCGGCATCGAGCGCTGGCAGGTGTTCGGCGGCTCGTGGGGATCGACGCTGGCGATCGCTTATGCCGAGACGCATCCTCAGCGAGTGAGCGAGCTGATCTTGCGCGGCATCTTCCTGTTGCGGAAGTGGGAGCTCGACTGGTTTTACCAAGAGGGAGCAAGCCGGATGTTCGCCGATGCGTGGGAGTCGTTCCTGGCGCCGATCCCGTTGGATGAGCGGAGCGATCTCATTGCCGCCTATCACAAGCGGCTGACGGGCAACGATGCCGCCGAACAGCTCGCCTGCGCCAAGGCCTGGAGCCAATGGGAGGGCACGACGATTTCGCTGCTTCCCAATGCGGCGCGTGTCTCCGATTTCGGCAACGACCGCTTCGCCCTGGCCTTCGCGCGGATCGAGTGTCACTATTTTCAGAACCGCGGCTTCTTTGCGGAGGACGGCGAACTGCTTGCGAAGGCCGGCCGGCTGAAGCACATTCCCGGCGCCATCGTTCAAGGGCGGTATGACGTGGTGACCCCGCTAGCCTCAGCCTTTGACCTTCACAAGGCTTGGCCCGAGGCCGAATTCGTGGTGGTGCCAGACGCGGGGCATACGGCGGCGGAGCCCGGGATCGTCGACGCACTGATCCGGGCCACCAACCGGTTCCGATATGCGCAAGACGCATAGCGGGATTGGTGCGGGCACGCTTGTCCGGCGATATTTCGTTCATAAATCAAGTAGATAAGGTGCTGAAGCCTGCACCCTGCACTTATTGAGGACCACGACCATGTTTATCACTGCGCTCCGCGATTTCGCCGACGGCCTGAGCCGTGGCCTGGGGCTGTTCTTCACCACCCGCCCCGAGACTACACTTACCGCAGTGTCCAGGGGATTCCCCAAACGTCAAGATTGAGACGTTTGCAATAACTCAGCAAAAACAATAGTTTGACGCCCGTATGTTGAAAATGTGGGCGGTGCTGGACTAGTTTCCGTCAGGGAATTGCCTTGAAATTACCCTAATGTCCCCCCTTTGAGGCCACGATCCGGGGCCACCCTCTCTCCATTCCAGACGGGAGCGGGACGGCGGAAACGCCGCAGTGTCGAGAGGGACCTGGAACTACCCCCATTCCCGATTGTGAGCGAGTTGACCCGTGCGGCTCCTGTCGCCGTCCCGAGTTGCGCGGGCCAAAGGCCCGTCCAGGCCCTTTTTGGGCTATGGACGGGCCACGCTCTTTCCTTCCAAGCCTTCTTGCCGAATCGGTTTAGACTTGTCCGATGGCTCTCGATTCCATTCTGTTCATCATCGGTTCTCAACCGATCACGCTCTTCGATGCGCTGATCGCGGCGGGCGCGCTGGCGCTTCTGCTGCTTCTGGTCATGTTGATCATGATCTGGCGCGGGCACCGGCAGCGGAAGAGCGATGCGCTGGAAGGCGCTCGGCGGACGACGGAGATGGAGATGCGGCTGGCCGAGCTTTCGGGATCGCTCCGAAGCTTCGCCGATCACTCGCAGGGCTCGCAGGCGCAGCTTTCGCGCACTCTGGATGAGCGGCTCGACCAGGTAAGCCACCGGATCGGCGCCGGCCTCAACGACCAGTCGCAGCGCACCGCGCAATCGCTGCAGAATTTGCACGAACGGCTCGCCGTAATCGACACGGCGCAGAAGAATCTGACGGCGCTATCGAGCGAGATGATTTCGCTCAAGGACATTCTCTCCAACAAGCAAACGCGCGGCGCCTTCGGCCAGGGGCGGATGGAAGCGATCATCCGCGATGGGCTTCCCGGCAATGCCTTCGAGTTTCAGGGCACGCTTTCCAACGGCAAGCGGCCCGATTGCCTGATCAAGCTTCCCGACTCGGTTCTGCGCATTGTCATCGACGCCAAGTTTCCGCTGGAGGCATTCAATGCGCTGAAGGATGCGAAGGCGGAGCCGGACGTGCGCGCAGCCGAGGCGCGATTGCGCGCCGACGTGTTGAAGCATGTGAAGGATATCGCGGAAAAATATTTGCTCCCCGGCGAGACGCATGAGACGGCCATCATGTTCGTTCCTTCGGAATCGATCCACGCCGATCTGCACGAGCGTTTCGAGGATGTCATCCAGAAGTCGCACCGGCAGCGGGTGATCTTGGCTTCGCCCTCGATCCTGATGCTGCTCGTGCAAACCTTGCAGGCGATCTTCAAGGACGCGGCGATGCGCGAGCAGGCGCATATCATCAAGGTTGAAGTGGCGCGGCTTCTGGAGGACGTGAGCCGGGTGAAGGAGCGCGTGGGCGATCTGCAGCGGCATTTCGGATTGGCCAATGCCGATCTCGAGAAACTTTCCGTTTCCGCCGACAAGGTGACGAAGCGCGGGCTGCGCATCGAGAGCATGGATTTGAGCGAGACAGAACAGGCGCAGGCCAAGCCGCGGCTGGTAAGCGGTTAAACGTTCTTCCAGTTCTTCGCCCGCGACACGGCTTCCGAGAAGATGCCGCGCGCGGCTTGAGCGTCGAAAGATCGCGGCGCGATTTTCTGTTTCGGTTGCGGCAATGGCGGAAGCGTTTTGGCCCCTGCCCCAAGCATGGCAAGGCGCGCCGTACCGAGTGCGGTGAGCTCGGCGCTGCCGGGAACAACGATGGTTTTTTGAAGCGCGTTGGCGAGGAATTGCAAGAAGTAAGGGTTCTTTGAAAGACCGCCATCGACGGAGATGGATTCGCCGAGCGGGAGAAGCTCCGCCATCGCGGACATCACTTCGGCGGCGCGCAGCGCCACGCCTTCGAGCAGCGCCTGCATCATGTCATGACGCGTGGTGTCGAGGCCCATGCCGATCCAGAGCCCGGCGGCATTTCGGTCCCAGTGTGGGCAAGCGAGTCCAGAGAGTGCCGGAACAAAGGCGAGATGGCGGAGGATCGCGGCATCGGCATCGAACGCCGCGATTTCGCTGTAGCCGGAGAAGAGGCCGAGGCTCCGCGCCCAGTTGATCGCCGAGGCTGCGTTGTAGACGCCTCCATCGAGTGCGAAACTCTGTGCGTCCTTGCCGATCTTCCATGCGACGGTTGGAAGAATGCCGAAGCGGCTGCCGTCGATGCGCTTCCCGCCCGCAATCGCCAGCGCAAAGGCGCCGGTTCCGAAAGTGATCTTCGCATCGCCCGGCTTCGAACAGCCATGGCCGAAGAGAGCGGCCTGCTGATCGACAACGCTTGCAGTGATGGGCATAGACTTGAATGCACCAAATGGCCCCGCCGTCGGTTTGATCTCTGGCAAGCATTCCATGGGTACGCCGAAGAGTTGGCACAAATCCTCGTCCCATCCGAGCGTATCGAGAGACATGAGGCTGGTGCGCGAGGCGGTGGTGACATCGGTGACGAATTGGCCCGTGAGCCGCGCGAGGAAGAAGGCATCGCTGGTACCAAGGCGCAGCCGCCTTTCTTTCAAGAGCGCTTTAGCATCCGGCACATGATCGAGAAACCACCGGAGCTTGCTCGCGGAGAAGTAAGGATCGAGCGGCAGGCCGGCTTTCTTGAGCGTCACTTCCTCGACGCCGTCCGCTTTCAGTTTGGCGGTGACATCCTTGGTGCGGTCGTCCTGCCAGACGATGGCGTTGTGGATCGGGCGCCCTGTTGCCGCATCCCAGGCGACAACCGGATTTCGCCTTGATTGTCGGATGCCGATGGCATCGACGGCCCCTTCGGCTTCGATCGCTTGGGTCACATGTGCGAGAAGTTCTTCAGCATCATGCTCCACCCATCCGGCTTGCGGGTAGACCTGCTTGTGTTCGAAGGAGGCAACGGCATCGAATCTCCCATCGTCATCCAGCGTGAAGGATTTCGTGCCGGTGGTTCCCTGATCGACGGCAATCACTCTCATGCGAGACTCCGCGCAATCGCTTCCGCGGCTGCGCGGCCCTGCAGCCAGCAAACGCCGGAGGTTTTGAGCGGCCCAAGAACGTTTCCCGCGGCGAAATAGGCGGGATCGGTGCAGCGAAATCCTTGATCGACCTTTGGCGAAAGTTCTTCGCTGTCGAAGGTGCCCGTCATGTAGAGCGCGTTCTCCGGGCGAAATCCGCCGGTGAAGACGACGCCGTCGCAGGCGATCCGCTCGCGCTTGCCGTGGCGTTCGACCTCCACGGCCTCGACCTGGCGTACGCCCTCGACGGCCACGAGTTTGGCATTTGTCATCACCGGCACGCGATACCAAAGTTTGGAGACCCACGCTCCGGGGCGCGGCACTGCAATCCGCGCATTCTGCTCGATCATTGCCACCGGCCTGATGCCCATGTGCCGGCAGGTGAGAAGAACCGAAAACGACACCCATTCGCTGCCGACAATGACGGGGCGTTCGAAGGGCTTGTGATGCTTGAGATAGACATGCTGCTGGAGCGCACCGGCGTTCATGACACCTCGCGGCCTGGTACCTCCGACGAAGCGCTGCGCGCGCGGCGTTTCTCTGGCGCCGGTGGCGATCAGAACGGCGCGGGCCCGCAGATCGAGATGACCCGCGTGGTTTCGCGCCGAAATGACGCCATCCTTTTTCAATTCGAGTACGCTTGTGCCGCTTCGCACGTCGATGCCGCTGACGCTCTTGCGCAATTCGGCGGCAAAACGCGGGCCTGTCCAATTGCGCCGATGGCTTTGCCAGCCGAAGCCTGAGTGGCCGCAGTGGCGCGGGATTCCGCCTGCTTCCGCTTCGCGTTCGAGGACAAGGACATCTTTCACGCCAAGCTCGCGAAGCCGGCGCGCAGCGGAGAGGCCTGCGGGGCCGCCACCGATGACGATTACATCATGGCGTTCCAAGCTGCTTCTCCCGCATGATGCTTGCGACTTCGGCGGAGCAGTAGAATCCCTGGCAGCGGCCCATGGTGGCGCGGGTGCGGCGCTTCAAGCCACTGGCATCGCCTGCGGGTAAGGGACCCGACAAAGCAGCTTCGATTTCGCCGCGTGTCACCAGTTCGCAATGGCAGACGATCTCGCCGCCTTTCATGTAGGGCCGCACGCGATCCTCCGCGAGATTGGGAACCGGGGTCCAAATGGGTTCCGGCAGTTTCTTCGGCAGCTTTCCGAAATGCTTTCCATAAAGCTTCGCCACATGTTGAGCGATGCCAAGCGAGCCGGTGAGTCCCGTCGAGCGGATGCCGCCCACGGTGATCCAGTTCTTGTCCTTCACCGCTTCGATCACATAGTCCTTATGCTCGATCGCGGGACGAAGGCCGGCGTAGATGGCGTTGACGCCAATGCCTCGAGGGCGGGAAGCATCTCCAATGCGCGAGCGTGGAGCTTGCGAAGCGTCTCGCCGTCGCAGCTTGCGGTCTCGCGCTCGTCAACGTCCTCCGCTGTGGGCCCTATGGCGAGATTGCCGAAGATGGTGCGGAACACGACAATGCCTTTGGTGCGCTCGGCCGGAACGGGAAGGATGATGGCGCGGACAAGTTTCGACGCCGGCTTATCGAAGACGACGAACTGGCCACGGCGCGGGCGGATGGCGAAGGGTGGCTCGCGAACAAAACTTTCGACCCTGTCGCCAAAGAGACCTGCGGCATTGACGACGATGCGGGCCGACACCTGCCGAGCGCGATTTACGATGTTCCATTCGCCATTCGCCCAGTCCACGCCTTTCACTTCCGCGTTGCGGAGAATCTTTGCGCCATGCGCAATCGCCTGATGTGCATAGGCCAGCGGCGCCGACCAGGGATCGATGATATGTTCACCAGGCACCAGCACTGCGCCCAGAGCATTTCGCGCAAGTTTTGCCTCCTTGAGGCGAATCTCGGTCTGTCCGATCTGGCGCACATCCGCGACGCCGTTCTTATGCGCCTTCTCGACAATGCTGGGGAGTTTTGCGAGTTCTTCCTCATTCCAGGCGACGACGAGCGCCGAACTTTCGAGAAGCGGAAGATTGAGGCGCTGGCGGATATCGAGATACTCGGCATAGCCCGCTTTCATGCATTGCAGTTCGAGGCTCTTGGGCGGCGCGTCGAAGCCAGTGTGGAGGAGCGCGCTATTGCCCTTGGAAGCGCCGGAGAGAATATCGGCTCCCTTCTCCATGAGCATGCAGGAGAGGCCTGCCATGGCAAAACGGCGGAGGATGGCAAGCCCCACTACGCCACCTCCGATCACCGCTATGTCGAATCTTGCTGTCATGCACGTTCCGCCTAACACGATACCGGACCATGCATCATGCGACAACACGCTGGCGTGACGTCAAGTCTCAAAGAAGCGCCAGCAATCTGTAGCGGCACACGAAACGTTCATTGCGAGAATTGACAGGGATGCCGCAATGGGTTCTTCTGACAGCCTAGTCCGGCCGTCTCGCGCGCCGGCAGCAGGGGACATGACAAGCATCATTCGACGCTATGTGCGGCTTGTGGACTGGCTTTCCGAAAAGGCCGGTCTCGTTGCCATGGCGCTTATCGCCGTGATGATCGGCGTGCTGTTGCTCGATGCGATAACGCGCAATGTCATTCGCATGCCGTTGCACTGGTGCGTCGAATTCGCCCAGTTCACGCTGGCAGCCTATTACTTCATGGGCGGAGCCATGACGCTCAAGAACGAAGATCACGTGCGCATGGACCTGCTCTACGACCGGCTGAGCGAGCGCGGCAAAGCCGGCATGGATCTGGTCACCATGTTCTGCCTGTTGTTCTATCTCGTGGTGTTGCTGCTCGGCAGCGTTTCCAGTCTTGAATATGCCATCGCCACTGGCGAACGCCGATTCTCCATCTGGAATCCTTCGATGATTCCAATCAAGGCACTGATGACGGCCTGCATCGCGCTGATGATCCTGCAAACCGTCTCCCTCGCCGTCAAATACTGGGCGAAGCTGCGCGGAACGAGCTTCGCATGAGCTATGAACTGATCGCCCTGACCATGTTCGGGGCCATGATGGTGATGCTGCTCACCGGACAGCGCGTTTTCGCCGCCATCGGCTTCGTGGCTTCGGGCGCAGCCCTCCTGCTTTACGGCAACGGCGCCATCGAGATGCCCTACAGCCAGGTGTTCAAGCTGTTCAACTGGTTCCCCATGTTGACGCTGCCACTCTTCATCTACATGGGTTACGTCCTGTCGGAATCGGGCATCGCCGAAGACCTCTACAAGATGCTGCATGTCTGGTTCGGCAGGCTCAGGGGCGGGCTTGCCATCGGCACCATCCTGCTGATGGTCATCATCTCCGCCATGAACGGGCTGTCGGTCGCCGGCATGGCCATCGGCGCCACCATCGCGCTGCCCGAGATGTTGCGCCGCGGTTACGACAAGGTGATGATCACCGGCGTGGTGCAGGGCGGCTCGTCGCTCGGCATCCTCATTCCGCCCAGCGTGGTCCTCGTGCTCTACGGCATGATCGCACGCCAGCCCGTGGGCCAGCTGTGGCTGGCGGGCGTGTTCCCCGGCCTGATCATGGCGGCAATCTTCGTGCTTTACATTGTGATCCGCTGCCGCCTCAATCCAAGCCTTGCCCCCACCGTGAGGGATGAAGAGCTGAACATGTCCTGGAGCGAGAAGCTTGCGCTTCTCCGCGCTGGCATCATTCCTTTCCTCATTTTTTTCTTCATGACCGGCCTCTTTGTCACCGGCTACACCAGCCTGGTGGAAAGTTCTGCCGTCGGCGCCACATCGGCGACGCTGGCAGCGCTCTACAAGCGCCGCTTGACCCGGAAGGTGCTCGCCGACACGGCGCGCAAGACCCTTGCGGTATCGGCCATGTTCATGTGGCTTATCCTCGCGGCGCTGGCCTTTGGAGCCGTGTTCGACGGGCTGGGCGCGGCCCGCGCTATCGAGAGCCTGGTAATCGGCCAGTTCCACCTGGAGCCCTGGATTGTTCTGACCATGATGATGCTGACTTTCATCATCCTCGGCATCTTCCTCGACGACACCGCCATGCTGGTGATCGTGGCGCCGCTCTACATACCGCTGGTCAAGGCGCTGGGTTATGACCTGGTCTGGTTCGGCGTGCTCTACACGATCACCTGCCAGATCGCCTACATCACGCCGCCCTTCGGCTATAATCTGTTCCTCATGCGCTCGCTGGCGCCAAAGGAAATCACGCTGGTGGACATCTACAGGTCCATCTGGCCATTCGTGATGATGATGGTGGCCACCATTGTGCTCGTGGCGCTATTCCCGCAACTTGCGCTCTGGCTGCCCAACACCGTTTATGGAAAATGAGGCATTGAGTTGAAAGGGCGCGAAACACCGGGCCCTGAATTGAAAGGGAGAAAATGAAATGACAGACGACACCAAGAAGACAGCCGTGGATTGCCCATCCGGCGAGATCCTGGCCAGCCGCCGCTCCATGCTCAGGAATCTGAGCGTTGGCAGCGCGGCCATCGCTGCCTCGACGCTGGCGGCCCCGGCAATCGTGCGTGCCCAGTCGCCAATCAAGTGGCGGCTGCAGACCTATTCGGGCGCCCCGCTGGGCGCGCACGTGATCAAGCCGCAGATCGACGCCTTCAACATCGCGGCCAATGGCGAAATGGAGATCGAACTCTACTATGCCGACCAGTTGGTTCCGACAGCGGAGCTGTTCCGCGCACTGCAGACCGGCGCGGTCGACGCCGTGCAATCGGACGAAGCCACCATCGCATCGCCGGTCGATATTGCCGTCTTCGGCGGCTACTTCCCCTTCGCCACCCGATACAGCCTCGATGTTGCAGCGCTGTTCCGGTACTATGGGCTGAAGGAGATATGGGAAGAGGCCTACAAGGACGTAGAGAACGTCACCTGGCTTTCGGCTGGCGCATGGGATCCGTTGCACATCTTTACCAAGGAGCCCATCCGCAGCCTCGCCGACATGAACGGCAAGCGCGTGTTTGGAGTGCCGACCGCAGGCAAATTCCTTGCCAAATATGGCCTCGTTCCAGTGACGGTGCCGTGGGACAACGTCGAGGTGGCAATCCAGACCGGAGAACTCGATGGCGTTGCCTGGTGCGGCTTTACCGAGGCTTACGAAGTGGGCTGGGCGGATGTCTGCAAATATGCGCTCACCAACTCCATCACCGGCGCCTGGTTCGGTAGCTATTTCGCTAACACTGCGTCCTGGAACAAGGTGCCGAAACACCTGCAGGAGCTGTTCCGCATCACCATCGACCAATCGCACTACTACCGAAATGTCTGGTACTGGGGCGGCGAGGCGCGCTTGCGTGTCAAGGAAAGAAGATGGAGCTCACCTCGCTCCCGGAGAACGAGTGGGCCCAGGTGCTCAGCGACTCGAAGCAGTTCTGGGACGAAACCGCCGCGTCTAGCCCGCGTGCCGGCAGGGTGGTGGAAGCTTTCAAGAAATACGCCGACACCATGGAAAAGGCGGGATATCCGTATCGCTGAGAGCGTTCGTGCATAAGCCACAATGCAAACGGCCCCCTTCCGGGGCCGTTTGTTTTCCGGTCCGCCCGCCTGTCGCATATTGCTGCCGGGTGTCGTGAGAAGCACACGCGTCTCCCAGCGGAACACGCTAAACGGCGAAAATGGATCAATCCGATCAGTCCGCGCCTCGGAAACGCG
>JAAURV010000066.1 GCA_012032065.1 Hyphomicrobiales bacterium | reverse complement strand
TTCGCGGTCTCGATATCCGCGGCCATGATGGCGAATTCCGCGTCACAGAAAAGAAAGTCGCCGCCGCGCGGACGGATGATGACATGAAGTCCGATGCCGGCTACTCGCCGCGCTTGCCGGATCAAACCGCGGCTTGGCGTGATGCCGCCTTCGATCAAACTCGCGCACAATTCCACCCGCGTGGCGCCGGCCGATTTCGCGGCCGTGACGCCGGCAACTGAATCGACGCAGATTTCGCTGATCATGGGATCGCCGCGCTACACAAGGCTGATCACTTGACCCTCGTGGATCGAGCGGTCCGCTGCCATCACGATCTTCAGGCTCTTGACTGCATCGTTCATATGGCCGGTAAGATCGAGATTCTCGCGGATCGCCTTCAGGAGATAGCGCTGCTCGCGTTCGCAGAGATCATCATGGTTCGGTTCGTCCTGCATGTCGATGCGCTCGTCCGGCGTTTTCATGTCGGCGTGGTGCCAGAGGATCTGATTGGTCTTGGTGTGGGCGTTGATGTCGTCGGACTTAACATCGCCAGCCGTTTCCGCCATGACGATGGAGACGGAACCCTTGGGGCCCACGACATCCTTCACGAAGAACGCGGTTTCGCTCATCATCGGACCCCAGCCGGCCTCGTACCAGCCGACTGAGCCGTCATCGAACATCACTTGCAGCATGCCATAGTTCTGCTGCTTCACTTCGTTGGTGAGCTGCGCGCCGATAGCGTGCACCTTGATGGGTCTGGCTTTGGTCATCTGGCACATCACATCGACGTAGTGCACGCCGCAGTCGACAATGGGAGGAAAGGAATTGAGCAGCCGCTTGTGCCAGTCCCAGGTTTCGCCGTTGGACTGCTGGTTGAGGTTCATGCGGAAGACCAGCGGCGTTCCGAGCTTCTGGGCGATTTCGATGAATTTGATCCAGGAAGGATGGACGCGCAGAATGTAACCGACCACCAGTTTCCTGCCCGTCTTGCGGGCGGTCGCCACCGCTTTCTCGGCATTCTCGATGGTGTCGGCGAGCGGCTTTTCGACGAACACATGGGCGCCCGCTTCCATGGCCTTGACGGCGAACTGGGCATGGGTGTCGGGCAGCGTGTTGATCGACACGACATCCGGCTTGGTTTCGGCGAGTGCCTTGTCGAAGTTGTCGAACTTCTTGGCGCCTTTCAGCGCATCCGGCAGCTCGCGCTTGGCGATGCGGCGTTCGCACACGCCAACCACTTCAAAATCGGAAATGCGGGTATAGGCTAGCGCGTGGCTCATTCCCATATTGCCGAGGCCGACGACCAGAACCTTGAGCTTTCCTGCCATGTGTCTCTCCTATGAAATCTGAACAACCTTGCCCGTGCGCGCCGATTCCTCGGCCGCGATTGTGGCCTCGAGCGCGGCGGCGGCATCCTCGGGCCTGCCGATTTCAGGTGTTTTGCCCTTGAGTGCGCAATTGGCGAAATAATCGAACTCAGCCCTGAGCGCGCCACCGCGCACGCCATCGAACATCGGCCAGTAGGTGGTGTCGGGGCTGTGAAGCCGCGACTTGTCGACGATGCCGAGATTGGGGAAGGTATCCTGCACGTGAATGATGCCTTCCGTGCCGATCACCGACATGCGCTCGTCGATATCGAATGGCGTCTTCTCGGGCATGCACCAGACGGTTTCGAGCGTTGCCGTCGCGCCACCCCTGAAGCGATACATTGTCTGGCCGATGTCGGGAAACTTTAAGTTCCGTACACTGACGGTCTGGGCATAGGCGGAAGCCACGCGGTCGCCGGTGAACCAGAGCATGAGATCGGTGTCGTGAATGGCATCGCCCACGATAGGGCCGATCTTTTCGAGGATCGTTGGTGTCCATGCGGCGGGGATATTGCGGCGGGACTGAAGCGCCACGATCTTGCCGATGCGGCCCTCGTCAATGGCCTGCTTGGCCATGCGGTAGCGCAGGTTGAAGCGGCAGATATGGCCGATCTGCAGGATGCCTTTTGCTTTCTTGGCGGCGGCGACGATCGTATTGCAGTCGGCAACCGTCGAGGCCATGGGCTTTTCGAGGAACACATGCTTGCCTGCCGCAAGCGCATCGACGGCGGGTTCCGTATGCTGGTCCCACATGGTGACGATCGACACGGCATCGATGTCCTTGTCGGCGAGCATGGCGCGATAGTCGGTGTAGGTCTTCTTCACGCCGAATTTCTTGGCTTGCTCGGCAAGGCGATCCGGGCGGCGGGTGCAGAGGGCCGCAAGTTCGAGATTGGGCACGCCCATGATGGTCTCGCAATGGATTTCGCCGAACCATCCGAGGCCGATGATGCCGATGCGAAGCCTGTCCATGTCAAAAGTCCTGTATCGTGAGTTCGCGAGTCATGACGATGTTGCCGGCGGTCAATCCGCAATCGACGACGAGCGAGGCGCCGGTAATGGCTGAAGCTGCATCCGAAGCAAGAAATGCGACTGTGCGGGCAACGTCGATCGGCTCGACGATGCGCCCAAGGGGATACCACTTGCGCAGCCGCTCAAAGGTTGTGTCGTCCTTTCCAGCCTTGAGATCCCAAAGCGGCGTGCGGACCGTTCCCGGCAGAACGATGTTGGCGCGGATGTTGAAGCGGCCATATTCCATGGCGAGCGACTTCGTGAGCGAAATGAGCCCGGCCTTGGATGCGCTGTAAGCGGGGTCACCGAAGCCCATGAGGCCGTTGACCGAGCCGATGGCGATGATCGAGCCGCAACCCTTCTCCTTCATGCCGGGAATGACGGCATGGGCGCAGTAGTAGGCGCCGTTGAGATTGCCGTCGATGTCAAAGTCCCAGCCTTCGGGGTCAGTCTTGGCGAAAGTGGGATGGGCGGAGAAGCCCGCATTGTTGATCAGGATATCGACGGGGCCAAGTTTCTCGAAGGTTGAGGCCACCTGTTTCTTGTCGCTGACATCGGTGACGCAAGGTGTGATCCTGGCGCCCGTGGCTTTGAGTTCCGCCGCGAAAGTCTTGACGGATTCGCTTTTGTCGAGAGCGGCAATGGCGGCTCCTTCTTCCGCGAAATAGCGGCACAGGCTTTGCCCGATGCCGCCTGCGGCACCTGTAACTGCAACGAGTTTGTCCTTGAAGCTCATGATTTTCGCTCCGCGATCTTCATGGCGTCAGCGATCCAGGCGACATTGGCCGCGCGCAAGTGGCCCCAATTGTAGAAAGCGAGGCCCTGAATGCCGCCGTCCACCAACGCTTCGACCGCCGCCAGGAAATCTCCCTTCGTCTGCAGGTCGGGCCAAGCGGGCCTGAGAATGCCACGGAGTTTCTGTGAACCGCCCAGCCTGCGCTTCACATCAAAGAGATCGGCCTTCGCCCGCATGGGGCCCGGCTCATAGAAACAGGCCTCGACGAAGTCCGACACTTTGGCGAGTGCCGCAAGATCGCTACCCTCATACCAGGCGCCACCGGTTGGCCGGGCTACGGAGGGGATAACCGCTACGGTGGCGTCCTTCCTGACCTCGCTTCTGATTTCAGCAACAAGCGAGGTGACGATGTCGCAGCGCCAATCGAGAAAGGCCTTCAGCTCGCCGTCGAGCCGCGTGTCGGCGAGCCAAAAGGCTTCCGCCATATCCGCCGGAAAATCGATGTCGCTGGCGAGGTAGTCCGATATATCCCTTGCCACCCGCGCCTTGAGTGCCTTGGCATTGATGCCGGCGGCCGTTGCCCCTTTCATGCAGTGATCGCAGAAACACAGGCCCAGCTGATTGTCGAGCCAGCGGTTCGGCTGGTTGAGCGCAAATTCGTGGTGGTAGCCATGGGTGTAGGGCGCGAAGCCTGGCGACTCCATTGAGATGCCCGAGACTTGATAACTTTGGGTCACATCGCGCGCCAGGCCCACGGCATAGGCGCGCGACTCCGGATGCGATGGGCAAAGGCTGTAGACATAACGGTCGCCGAACGCGTTGGCGACGGTAACTTCCGGATGCCGCGTGCCGAGCAGCGTGTTGTGCAGCAGCACCAGCCACACATTGGTGGCAATGCCTTTCTTGTCGCAGAGTTCACGCAGCACATCACGGTCTTCCAGCAGCGAATTGGCAACCGGCTTGATGGCCCCATAACGCGATGCCGTCGTCTTGAAGTAGGCTGTGCCGTCTTCCGGAAAATAGACCTTGCCCGCCTTGCCATGAGGCCTCAGAAACTTGCCGGCATGGTAGCTGCCGGCAATCGTCACGGTGTTGAGGCCCAACGCCTTGAATTCATCCACCGCGGCGGCTACGCCGGTCTCGGCCAGATCCCAGGCATAGGCGTAGATGGCGCGGTAAGCGATGGCGTTCACGGTTTTCCGAACCATCCTTCCTTGAGATAATGCATGTATTCAAACAGGGCGCCATATTTCTTGACGAACGCCACTTCGAGGAAATCGCCCACCACGAATGGCGGGATGATGATCTCGACGCCCGGCTGTTGCAAGTGCGGCGCAAGCGCCTCGACCCGGAAGGCCACATGCGGATTGCGTTTCACGAAGTCCGGCACGGTTGAGCCTTCCTCATAGCGCAGGAACTCGATGCGCTCCGGGTGGTTGCGGGGATTGGTGACCCACACCCGGCTCTGCTCGACCCAATCCTCATTGGGCTGCTTCACCGTCGTGGTGAGTCCCACATGGTCGAATTCATACATGGCCACCATCCGAGAGGTTCAGGCGGGGCGCCGCTGCCGCCACCCCGCCTGGTTGTCAGATGCGCTTGGCGATCTCTTCGACATTGACAGCCTTGTAGGCGTCCGACAGCGCGAAGCCGTCGGCGTCGGCCTTGACCTTGGCGGCATCGAAGCTGTTGGCCATGTCGACAAGATCGTTCTTCACCACATCCTCGGTCTTGAAGTCCGCGGTGATCTGGCCGATCTCGCGGCCGACATCGAAGAACTTCTGCCAGCTCTCCATCAGATGGAAGCCCCACTTCTTGCGCTCGTCCATGCGGCCGGCGAAAACGTTGGCGAGCTGCATCATGGATTCAACCGCCACATCCGGCGTCATCTGCGAGCCGAGGCCAGGGAACTGCTCCATGACGATCTGCGTCGCGGCACGCGGATTGAGCTTGCCGAATTCGAGTCCGGCGGCCCAACCCTGGAAGTAGCGGCCATAAATTTCCTTCTTCGCCGCATCTTCGAAATCCGCCTTCCGCATGACGAAGCTGTTGGCGGGAAGCTTGGAGAAATCGCGGCCCAGGATGTAGTCGAAGTCGAGACCCTGGCCCTTCCACTGGGCGCGCAGTCCCTCCCAGGCAAGCGCGGCGTCGCCTTTGCCTTCCTTGAGCACCGTGCCCCAAGCCGGCCAGCCGCCTTCGACGTACATTATCTTGGTGATATCGACGCCCGCCGCCTTGAGCATCGGATCGCAGATCGATTGCCAGCCGGCGCTGCCGAGAACGACGGTCTTGCCTTCGAGCGCCTTGAGATCGGCCGGCTTCTCGCCCTTGCGGAAGGCGAAGTCGAACACATCGGCACCGCCCATATGAAATGCGGAGACCAGCGGAATGCCCTGTGTCAGCGCGAGCGAGAACACACCCGGCGATGGATAGCCGACATCGGCCTGGTTCTGGTCGACAAGTTTCACCGTGGCGGTGGCGTCCGAGGGGCCAGGCTCGAGCGTTGTTTCGATGGCGCCGAAGTAGCCGAACTTCTTGCCCACCCAGTAGGGATAGTCGTCTAGCACTTCCACCGTGCCACGCGGGCTCACCCAGCGCACGGACTCAGCGGCGTGAGCGGGCCGGATGCCGCTGAACCCACCGAAGGCCGTTGCCGTCACGCCCGCCGCCGTGAGAGTCAGCAAGCGGCGGCGTCCAATCATCGTCTGTCCAATCATGGTCGTCACTCCTCCGTTACTTCATTGCGTTTGCCGGGCTGCGTCGTTTTCCTTCCCGGTCAGGCTTCCCAACTGGCCCATTTCTTTCCGAGCCAGAAGAAAAAGATGTAGATCGAGATGCCGAGGATCGCGAGGATCAGGATGATCGCGAAGAACTGCGGCATGCGGATCAACGAGGAATAGTAGGTGAGGCGATTGCCGAGACCTTCAGCGCCGCCGACCATTTCCGCGCCGATCGTGGTCAGCAAGCCGAAGATCGACCCCACCATGAGACCGACGATGATCATCGGCATCGCCATGGGAATGCGGATTTTAGTGAAAATCTGAAACGTGCTAGCGCCGAAGGAACGGGCAAGTGCTATCTTTGCTAGGTCCACGCGGCGGAAGCCGGTTGCCGCATTGATCATCACCATCGGCCCCGAAGCCAACGCCACGGCAATGATGCGCGGCTCGCTGCCGAAGCCGAAGCGCAGGATGAGCAAGGCACCAGCGCCAGCATCGGCGTGGTCACGAGAAGCAGTATGTAAGGCGTCACGATCTTCTCGACGAAGGGAAACTGGGTGATGACCGCCGCCAGCACAAAGCCGATGCTGCCGCCGATGGCGAAACCGACAAAGAGCTCGTACAGAGTGGTGAGCAGATGCGGCCAGTAGTTGGGAAACTCGGTGAAGAGCGCCGAGACGATCTGACTCGGTTTCGGCAGAACGTATTGCGGGATCTTGAAAATGTCGATGAGCAGCTCTGCGCCGCCGACGATGATCACGGCAACAAGCGCGATCACCGCGACTTCGAGCTTGCTGCGGTGCTCGCCCAGGCTGAAGCTCGCACCGGAAAGCCCGACATTGCCTCCACCAGCGCTCCTCTTGTTGAATTCCGGAATCTTGTCGCCGAGCGCCTTGTCCATGTGAGTTCCTCAGGTGATCGCCAAACCGGCGGCCGCGCCACGGCCGTGTTCGATGCGCGATTTGACGTGCAGGACGCGCTCGATGAAGTCAGGCTTCGTCTGGATTTCCACGGACCTCGGCGGGGATGTCGACATCGTAGATTTCGGCGATGCGCCCCGGCCGTGCCGACATGACGGCGACGCGGTCGGCAAGAAAGATCGCTTCCGTGATTGAGTGGGTGACGAAGGTGATGGTCTTGCCGGTTTCCATCCAGATTTCCTGGATGAGAAGGTTCATTTCATCGCGCGTAAAAGCATCGAGCGCGCCAAACGGTTCATCCATCAGCAATACCGAAGGGTCGACCGACAGGCTGCGCACGATCGAGGCGCGCTGTTGCATGCCGCCAGACAACTCGCGCGGGAACTTGCTTTCGAATCCATCGAGACCAACGCGGCTTAAGAGTTTCGCGATGCGAGCTGCATCTGGCGGTATTCTCTTGATCTCGAAAGGAAGCTCGATGTTCTTCTGCAAATTGCGCCACGGTAAGAGGTTCGCGTCCTGAAAAATCATCGCGATCTGCGGATGTGGTTTGGTGATCCTCTCGTTGCCCAGCCGAATGTCGCCGCTGGTCAGTTCGTGCAGCCCGGCCATGGACCAAAGAAGTGTCGTCTTGCCGCAACCCGATGGACCCAGAATGCAAAGAAATTCACCTTCGCGCACGTCAAGAGATACGTTGTCAAGAGCATGCACGGAGCCCGATTGCGTCTGATAGAATTTGCTCGCGTCCCTGATCGCCATCTTGACGTTGGCGGAATGTCTTTTTGTCATGGAAGCGGGTTTCGCATTCATGGCGCTGCCGCGTTCTCGTTGTCGACCATGGTTTGTCACCTGACATGCACACTCGGTCCTTCCCTCGACCAAGTGCCGCTCCCCAATTTTTGGGAAATGATGTAACAAATACTGAGGTGGTGCAATCCCTTGGAAATTGCGGGGCGGCATGCTTCCGCTGCATTGGACGTTGCCAGCCGGACAAATCCGTGTTGAAAATTGGCGATGGTGGAGCGCTGCGACGTTCTGTTTGAAAACGCCCTGCTGTTTGACGGCACGGGGAGTCCTCCTGCGAGATGTGACGTGGCGGTTTCCGGCGAAAGGATCGCGGCCGTCCTTCCGAAGGGCGAAACCAAAGGTTGGCGCGCCGAGCAAAATGTCGACTGTTCCGGCCTTGCGCTTGCTCCCGGCTTTATCGACGCCCACACGCACGATGACCGCATCGTTATTGACGCTCCGGACATGCTGCCCAAGATCAGCCAAGGTGTCACAACTGTTGTAGCGGGGAACTGCGGCATCTCTCTTGCGCCTGTCACGTTCGACGATGACCCGCCGCCGCCCATGAATCTGTTGGGCGGCAAGGAGGCTTACGCATTTCCGGCCTTTGCAGACTATGCGGCTTCCCTGCGGCGAACGCCGCCCGCCGTGAATGTCGCCGCCCTCGTGGGGCATTCCGCCTTGCGGCTTCGCACCATGGCCGACATCCGCAGCAAAGCCGATCGGACTGAAATCGCCGCAATGCTGGGACACGTCGACGAAGCCATGTCAAATGGCGCGGCGGGCTTCTCAACCGGGCTTTTCTATCCGACCAATGCGGCAGCCGACCGGGACGAGGTTTCGCAGATCGCATCCCGGTTCGCGCAACACGGCGGCGTCTATGCGACCCACATGCGCGACGAATTCGACAAGGTGCTCGACAGTATTGACGAAACGCTGAAGACGGCTTCCGACGCCAAGATTCCAGTTGTCGTGTCGCATCACAAATGCGCAGGCCCCGGCAACTGGGGCCGGACGCAACAGACATTGCCGGTGCTGGAAACCGCGGCGGCCAAGCAGCCAGTTAATCTCGACGTCTACCCCTATACGGCCGGCTCGACCAATCTGCGCGCCGATCTCGTCAGCGCCGACTATCGCATTCAGATCACCTGGTCGAAGCCACACCCTGAGGCAACTGGCCGTGACCTCGCCGACATCGCGAAGGAGTGGGGTTGCAGTCTCGAGGAGGCGGCACGAAGGCTCGACCCGGCTGGCGCCATCTATTTTCAGATGCATGAGGACGACGTCCGCCGCGTCTTGAGCTCTCGCCTGGCAATGATCGGTTCCGACGGATTGCCGCATGACAAACATCCGCATCCGCGGCTGTGGGGCACGTTTCCCCGGGTGATTGGCCACTATGCACGGGACGTTGGGCTTTTCCCGATTGAAACGGCGATCCACAAAATGACCGGGCTGACCGCGAACGTTTTCCGTCTGAAGGACCGCGGACTTGTGAAGGAAGGGGGCTGTGCCGACTTGGTGCTGTTCGATCCGCAAACCATCATGGACCGTGCGACCTATGAATCGCCGCTGGAGCCATCTGCCGGAATTGAGCAGGTTTATGTCAACGGATGCCTGTCGTTTCAGAAGGGCCGCGGTGTGATTGCGCGCAGAGGCCGCCTCGTCGGCGGCAACAGCAGAGCGTAAAGACATGCCGAGCGCCGATGCGACACGAGATGCGAAGAACTGGTTGCTCAAACTTGAGACTGCGTTGCGGAACGGCGATGCGGACTCGGCATCGAAACTCTTCGGCACGGAGTGCTATTGGCGCGACCTCCTGGCTTTCACCTGGAACATCCGGACCGTGGAAGGGCAGGGCGGCATCCGGCAGTTGCTGGCCGCAACGCTTCCCCATGTGAAACTGCAATCGCTCGAAATGGAAGGGGCGGCGGAACGTGCCGGTGAGATCGTCGAAGCCTGGTTCCGGTTTGAAACTGCCGTTGCGCGGGGCATTGGCCATCTCAGGCTCAAAGGTGGGAAGGGCTACACGCTCCTCACCACGATGCAGGAACTGAAAGGCCATGAGGAAAAGCAGGGACCGTCGCGCGAGAAGGGGCTTGTCCACGGCGCATTTCGAGATCGAAAGGCCTGGCATGAGGAGCGCGCGCGCGAGCAAGCGGAACTCAGCGAAGGAGAACAACGAGAGGAGTCCCGCCGCTGCGAGGATGACAGCCAGATCGGCGATCGAGACGAATCGCCAGAAGCGGCGGCTCAGACCTGCGAAATAAAAGATGGCGATCGCAGCGAGCGCAACTGGTGCGGCTCCCTTAAGCGCCGCGGCGGCGAACTGATCGTACGGAACCTGCGAATGGAAAATGAGCGGGGCGACAAAAAACCCCGTCATTGCCGCGGCGATATCAAGGCCGAGCAAACAAAGCATGCTTGCCGCGACGCCGTACGGCGGCAGTATTAACTGCGACACTCCCCACCGGTATCCCCCAACTCGCCATACACATGCTGTGCACGAACTATGCCGCCTAGGGCGACCTGTTCGCGACTGCAGCACAACGTAACCACTTCTCCACGCTGCGTCAAACAATGCAGATTTCGTAAGGGTCCGGATAATTGGGGACGTCGTCTTGCGGACGAAGGTGAGGACGGAAACAGAGCGGTGATTCCCCTGTGGCGCGAAAAGGCACAGGCTCACTCGCCGGGCGCTCACCGCCGCGGGAACGCTTGTCACGGAGGGGCGTTACTGCGTAATCCCGCTTGGACTAAGGCGAACTTTGGCCGTGCTGGCGGCGTGGGGCGCGGACCTTGCACGCTTGATCGACCTGAGTCCGCCGCCCGCACAGGAAAGGCTAGGATAGGCGAGGTATGGTAGAGGACGTCGATAGCGCCTCTGCGGGAGCCAGCGGGCCGCCGGAGGCGCCTTGTGCGCCCGACGCCAGATTGAAAATCCTTGTCATCGCGAGTCTTACGAGATCGCTGGTCAATTTCCGTCGGAGTCTCCTCGAGGAGCTCGTCGCGAGCGGGCCGCATGACGTCGTCGCCGCGGCGCCCGAGCCCGATTCGGAGACCGTCGATGAACTTTCGCGGATGGGCGTCGGCTTTCGGGTTCTGCCGATGGCGCGCGCCTCCACGAATCCGTTTGCGGACCTACGAACGCTCGCGGCGTTGATCGCCCTGTTTCGCCGCGAGCGGCCGGATGTCGTGCTCGCGTATACTCAAAAGCCGATCATCTATGGCGGGCTGGCGGCGAGATTGTTCCCGCGCGTGCGCTACTTCGCCATGCAGAGCGGCCTTGGATACGCTTTCAGCGAGGAGAATAAGAGCGTCTGGTTTCGACGTTTCGTGGCGCTGCTCTACCGATTCGGAATCAAGCGCGCCGAAGCGGTCTTTGTTTTCAACGGCGACGATGAGCGCGACATGCGCGCCCTCGGCATCCTCCATCACGGCCAGAAGGTGGTGCAGGTGCCGGGCTCCGGCGTTGATCTCGATCGCTTTCGCGCAAGTCCGGTTCCCGCCGGGGCTCCGACATTCCTTCTCATCGCGCGACTGATGAAGGACAAGGGGCTTTACGAATTTATCGACGCCGCGCGCCGCCTCCGCTCCGAAGGTCTCGAGGCGCGCTTTCAGATTCTCGGTCCGTTCGACGCCAATCCGGCCGGCATTTCCGCTGCGGAGCTCGACGCTGTCCAGCGCGAGGGCGTGGTCGAATATCTCGGCGAGACCAAGGACGTTCGCCCGTATCTCGCCGCATCGTCCGTTTTCGTCCTGCCATCGTTTCACCGCGAAGGGCTGCCCCGCTCGATCCTTGAGGCGATGGCGACCGGACGCGCGATCGTTACGACGACGATGCCCGGCTGCCGCGAGACCGTCGTCGAGGGAGAGAACGGAATTCTTGTCCCGCCGCG
>JAAURV010000065.1 GCA_012032065.1 Hyphomicrobiales bacterium | reverse complement strand
CTAGCAAACCATCGACGCGCCTGACGAACCATCACGCGCCACGTCGTTCGGGTTCGATGTGAAGATCGGTCTGCGCGCGCCGCCGAAGCCTTCGCGGAACAGGCGATTGACCAGATCGATCACCGGCGCCGTCGAGCGCCAAATCCTTGAGCTGCCTCTTCCTCTTCCTTGACCGCGTCCAGGCGCCACACCCGTCGCGGGGCCAGCGCCATTCGCCCCAAGCCGTTCGATGCGCGAGACGATCTGGCTGTCGGTGGCGATCTTGATTTCGAGATCGCAACCGCTCGCCACTTTCAGCGCATTGAGCACCGTGCCATCTGTCGGATCGCTGACCGCGACGGTCAGCGTGCGCGCATCGCCCCGGAGCGGCAGCACATGATGCTCGCGCATGAAGCGCAGCGAAATCGCCTCGGGCAGAAGCCGCTCCTTCGGCCACTCTTCGTCGCCGACCGGGGCCAGTCCAAAATGCCGGGACAGCTCGCTCGCCAAAACCTGCTGGTCGATGAACCCGTGCCGCAGGATCGCCCGGACCGGCTTGTCCGCCGCTCCCCCTTGTCCAAGCCGCGCCACCTGATCATCGCTGATAAGCCGGCGCTGCCGCAGCGTGGTAAGAAAGTCACCCATGCGCCAGAACTAGCATATGGCGGGGCATTTATGCACGGCGTTTGGCATGAATGGCGGAGAGGGAGGGATTCGAACCCCCGGTACCTTGCAGTACTCCGCATTTCGAGTGCGGCGCGATCGACCACTCTGCCACCTCTCCGCAAAGACAAGGCGTTTGTGACCGCGAGCGCTAGATAGCGAACGGCTCCTTCCCTGCCAACCCCTTTCGCTTTTGGGCCTCGAATGTTACAAGCCCTCTCGAATTTCCCGCCCTTTCTGGCTGGGAATTCCGATTATCTGGAGAACATCAATGGGTTACAAGGTTGCCGTGGTCGGTGCGACAGGGAATGTCGGCCGCGAGATGCTGAATATTCTGGCCGAGCGCGAGTTTCCGGCGGACGAGGTTCATGCGATCGCTTCGCGGAAATCAATCGGCGTCGAGGTGAGCTACGGCGACCGGACGCTCAAATGCAAGGATCTGGAGCAGTTCGATTTCTCGGGGATAGACTTCTGCATCATGTCGGCTGGTTCGGCCGTGTCGAAGGACTGGTCGCCCAGGATCGGCGCCATGGGCGCCATCGTCATCGATAACTCGTCGTGCTGGCGTTACGACCCCGAAGTGCCGCTCATCGTTCCCGAGGTGAACGCAGGCGCGCTCGAAGAGTACATGAAGCGCAACAAGCGGCGGAACATCATCGCCAATCCCAACTGCTCCACCGCGCAACTCGTCGTGGCGTTGAAGCCGCTGCACGACGTGGCGAAAATCAAGCGCGTGGTGGTGGCGACCTATCAGTCGGTCTCGGGCGCCGGCAAGGAAGGCCTCGACGAATTGTGGGATCAGACCAAGGGCATCTTCGTCACCGATCAACCGACGCCGAAGAAGTTCACCAAGCAGATCGCCTTCAATGTCATCCCCCACATCGACGTGTTCATGGATTCGGGCGACACGAAGGAAGAGTGGAAGATGATGGCCGAGACCAAGAAGATTCTCGACAAGAACATCAAGCTCACCGCCACCTGCGTGCGCGTACCGGTATTTGTTGGCCACTCGGAAGCGGTCAACATCGAGTTCGAACAGCCGATTTCGGCCGAGGAGGCGCGCGAGATCTTGCGCGAGGCGCCGGGCTGCATGGTGGTCGACAAGCGCGAGAACGGCGGATACGTGACGCCGGTCGAATGCGTGGGCGATTTCGCGACCTTCATTTCGCGCATCCGCGAAGATGCCACGATCGAGAACGGCCTGAACCTGTGGATCGTCTCCGACAATCTGCGCAAAGGCGCTGCCTTGAACGCTGTTCAGATCGCCGAAAGCATCATCAACCGCGGACTGATGAAGCAGGCGGCGTGATTTTCCTCCTCCCACGCGAAGCGTGCGGGGGAGGTGGCGCGCAGCGCCGGAGGGGGGCTCTCCGCGAGTTGAAGAAAGGCCCCCTCCACTACGCTTCGCGCTGGTCCCCCTCCCCCCGCTGCGCGCGTTCCGCGCTTGGGGGGAGGGAGTTCGCAACTCTGTTGAGCGCATACTATACTGCGCTCATGACCCTGCTCCGCTTCATTGCCGTTCTCCTCTTCACCATCGCCGGCCCCGCCTCGGCGCAGGAGTTCAAACTCGAACTTCCTATTGCTTGCGAGTTCGGCAAGACCTGCTGGGTGCAGCAATATCCCGATCATGACGCGGGACCCGGCGCTTCGGACTATACCTGCGGCGGGCAGACCTATGATGGACATGACGGCACAGACATCCGGGTGCTGGACACCAAGTCCATCGCAGATGTGGTGGCGAGCGCGCCGGGAACCGTGACGGGACTGCGCGACGGGGTCGAAGACCGCCTCGCGCGGACTCCTGAGGATCGCGCCGCCATCGCCAAGATCGAATGCGGCAATGGCGTGGTGATCGCCCACGACGGCGGTTACGAAACCCAATACTGCCACATGCGGAACGGCAGCATCGCGGTGAAGAAGGGCGACGCCGTAGCCGCCGGGCAGAAGCTCGGCCAGGTGGGCTATTCCGGCGATGCGGCCTTCCCCCACGTGCATCTGTCGGTGCGCAGGAATGGCGACAAGCTCGACCCCTTCAGCGGCGCGGCCGCGACGGCGTGCGATGCGCCCGATCAATCGATGTGGTCGGACTCCGCGGCGGCGAAGCTTGCTTATGTGGACGGAACCCTGCTCCGCCTCGGCTTCGCATCCGGCAAAGTCGAGATGGAGGCGCTTGAAGAGGGCCGCATATCGGTTGATCCGCCCACCGACGATTGGCCGGCGCTCGTGACCTATGTCTGGGCGATCAATCTGAAGAAGGGCGACACGATCCGCATTGATCTGAGGAAACCCGATGGCCAGACCCTTACCAACAGTGTCACGCTCGACCGCAACAAGGCGCAGTACGTGCTCTTCACCGGCGAACGAAGGCCCGCGACGGGTTGGAGAAAGGGGGCTTATCGAGCAGCGGTCAAAGTCGAGCGTGACGGAAAGACAATAGTCTCTCGGGCTTCAGAAGCCACGATTGAGTAGTTCTCTTTGAATTTTGCGTGAACGGCCCGTTCACACCGTCTTCAGCCGCAAACACATAACATCTACATCCAGGTGAATGCGAGATGGGGCAGTGACACCGGTGCGGCGAAGACCGCCTCGTGCTGGTCATGGAGACCGCTATGCCTAACTATCCTGGCAATAGTTTCGATGACTTCATCGTTGCGGCCGCCGGCAGGACCCTGTGGTTCGACGCGGACGGAAACGGCGGCGGCGTTGCGGTGATGGTCGCCGACTTGCAAGCCGCGGCCACCATGACCAACGCCGATATCCTGGTGGTGTGAAGCTCATATCTTCACCCCTCCCCGAAAATCCGGGAGGGGTGAAACGGACGGCTTAACCATCCGCGCAAGCCAATTTGCAATTGCCTGAACTTGTGCTTCAATGACCTCGCATTCCCGAGGGGCGATGGCGATGACGTTCGTATTGCGTATTCTCTTGTGTCTGGTTCTGGTTCTGGTGATGGGACTGGGCGCGGACTTGGGCTTGGCGGCCAAGAAGAAGAAAGCCAAGCGCTCGGCGGCGCCCGACGACGCCATGACCGTTGTGATCATGCGCAGCGCCTTCAAGAAGTGCGAGCCTAACTGCCCCATGTGGATTTTCGCCGATGGACGGATCACGTCCGGCACGCCCGGCCGCTTCCGGAAGGTCTTGAAACAGGTGGGCGACAGGAAACTTCCCGTGCTGCTGCGCTCGCCTGGCGGCGATGTGAACGCGGCCATGGATATCGGCCGGCTCATCATGGCCAAGAAACTCGATACCGTTGTCGCCGATGCCCGGTTCGCGAAATGCGGGCCACGCGAGAAGTCCTGCGAGTTCGCCAAGATCAAAGCACCGGTCTATCCGGGCTATTCCGACATGTCGCGGAGCTACTGCAACTCGGCCTGCACGCTCATCCTCGCCGCCGGCGCGAAACGCATATCCGCGCCCAATGCGTCCGTCGGCCTGCATCAGATTCAGACCACGTGGTACCGCGACCGGCAGCGGATTCTCGAAACCTACCGCGTCGTGAAGGGCAAGAAGAAAGTGGTGAGCCGAAAAGTGGTGAGCAGCAAGCGCACCACATGGACCTCCACCAAACTGCCGAAGGGTTTCCGCAATAAACTCGTCACCTATTTCAAGGCGGCGGGAATCAACCAGCAAATTCTCGACTACATGGACAAGGCGCCGCCCGGCCGGCTGTACTTCGCAAATCCGGCGGAACTCGTGGCGTTGCGGCTGGTGAACGATACCAGCAAGGTTTCGAATTACGTCGGCGACGACATTTGCGGACGATCGCCGCCCGCCGGAAATTGCGGGCCGGCGTCGGCGCAGTAGCGATCCGAAATCAGACTCCGATTTCGCCCCAGCGGCCCATGCCCAGAACACGGCCCGCCTTGCCCTCCTGGACAATGGCAACGCACGCTTTCGAATCTTTCGTCAGCACACTGTCTTTCTTGAACGACAGCTTGGTGTCCGCCCCGTGCCACATGCCGATGGGCAGGAGTTTGCGCACCACGTTGGAATAGACGATCTCCTTGCCGCTGTTCTCGCCGCGGTCGATCTTCACTTTGACGCTTGGCGCAACGGCGGTGAACCACACGGTGGCCTCGGGCGGGGCTTTGCCGGCGGCGATGCCGACCACGATCTCGGATCCGGATTCGGAAATGGTGACTGACGTCCAGGACGCCGAGTCAGTTTGCGCGGAAACGATGGCCGGCGCGATCTTCTTGCGGTCGGCGCCGATGTAATGACTGCCGCCGTTGACGATGGCCTGCGGCGTGTAGACGTCCATGTCGCCCCGCGCCTTGGCGTAGTCATATTGGCGCTGCGAATGCTCCGATGCGGCAAGCGTGTCGCGCCAGCCGAGATAGTCCCAGTAATCGACATTGTAGGAGAGCGCGACGACACCTCTCTCGTGCCGCAGCTCTTCCATGTAGGCATCCGCCGGCGGACACGACGAACAGCCCTGGCTGGTGAAGAGTTCGACGAGGGCGAACCCGCTGCCCGCCCTGACGGGCGAGCCTGCGGCAAGTGCTGCCGCGCCCACGCCCAAGGCGAGCACATTGCGGCGGTTGATGGCACATGTTCCGTTCATGCTGCCAATATGTATGATGAGCCTCAATAAAGCCACTCACGAGGCGTTGAGCCGCGATCACAAAGCCGTATCCTAACGGAAGGTTAAGCTAGAAGCTTACCAAAGTCTTGAAGCCGCCCCAGAACATGCGTTTGCCGTCGAACGGGTTCTGCTTCATGTCGAAGTTCTTCATGTAAGGATCGTTCATGACCTTCTTCATCACCTGATCGCGATGCTTGCGCGATTTGTAAGTGGCGTAAGCGAAGACCACGGCCTCGCCCTTCATGCGCTTAACCGATTGAGGGAAAGACGTGATCTTTCCTTCCGGCACATCGTCCTCGATTGCTTCGTGATAGCCGAGCGCGCCATGCTTCATCCAGATTTTCCCGGCCTTGCGCGCCATGGCGCGGTACTTCTCCAGGTTTCGCTTCGGTAGCGGGAGCACAAATCCATCGACATAAGGCATGGGAACCTCCTTCATTTTCTGACGCAATGCTAGCATCGAATTTGCGGAGCGAATATGGAATTGTGAATGCGGACGCTGATGCGAGGATTGCAATGAAGTGGTTTCTTGTTGCTTTGCTGACGGTGCTTGCATCGCTGCATTCCGCAGCCGGCGATTTATCGCCGCAAGAGAATCTCCTCCGTCAGGCAATGACCCCAACAGGCAAAGAGTTCGAACGCGCGCTGGAGCCGGGCGCCGCTATTCGAGCCTATATCAGGTCAGGCCATGTAAGGCGGAAGCCCGACGACGCGGCGGACTATGTCGACTATCGCCGCCTGCGCAAGCCCGCGACCCTCTTCGGCCATCCACTCCTTGTGCTGGAGGAGGAATACATGACCCAGTACATCGGCTGCTGCGTCAATCCCGGAATTGGCCTGGTCATCGAGGTGCAGGGAAGCACGGCGGCGCTCGATGCATTTCTCGCCGCCAACAAATGCCGCAGGAACTGGCCGTCCGGGCCGGAGGACTCATTGGACAAAGCTGGCGTCAAGCCCAAGCCAGACGCCACTTATGTGAGTATCACCTGCCGTCAGAACGACATGCGGGACGCCGAGACGCAGCAATAACTGTTCACGCCGCCTTCGCGATGTTCCGCAGAACGTAGTGCAGGATGCCGCCGTTCTTTGTAGTAGTCGATCTCGTCCAGCGTATCGATGCGGCAGAGTGCGGGGAAGCTCGCCGCCGTGCCATCGGCGCGGGTGATCTCGACGGTCAACGTCTCGCGCGGTTTGAGGCCATCGGCCAAGCCCTTGATCGTCACCGTCTCGTCGCCGCGAAGCCCGAGTGTCTGCCAGCTCTGGCCTTCCCGGAATTGCAGCGGAATGACGCCCATGCCGACAAGATTCGAGCGGTGAATGCGCTCGAAGCTTTGCGCGATGACCGCGCGCACGCCGAGCAGATTCGTTCCCTTCGCCGCCCAGTCGCGCGAGGAGCCGTTGCCGTACTCGACGCCGGCGAATACGACGAGCGGCATGTTCTCGACCTTGTACATCATCGCCGCGTCGTAGATCGGCATTTCAGTGCCATCGGGATAGTGGATGGTGAGGCCGCCTTCCTTCACGTTTCCGCTCTCGTCCTTCACCATGCTGTTCTTGATGCGGATGTTGGCGAAGGTGCCGCGCATCATCACCTCGTGATTGCCGCGCCGCGTGCCGTATTGATTGAAGTCGAGGGGCTTGACGCCATTGGAGGTGAGATAGCGCCCGGCCGGCGAAGCCGCTTTGATGGCGCCCGCGGGCGAAATGTGATCGGTGGTGATCTTGTCGCCGAAGAGGCCGAGTATGCGGGCATTCTCGATGTCCGTCACGGCCTTCGGCGTCGTCGTCATGGCCTGGAAATAGGGCGGGTTCTGAACATAAGTGGATGTGTTGTCCCAGGCATAGGTCTCACCCTTGCCCGACTTGACACCGCGCCAGTTCTTGTCGCCCTTGAACACATCGGCATAGCGCTTCTTGAACATCGAGGCGGTGATGTTCTTGCGCACGAAGGTCTCGATCTCCTTGTTCGTGGGCCATACGTCCTTGAGATAGACAGGTTTGCCATTCCTGCCCATGCCGAGCGGTTCTGTTGTGATGTCGATTTGCGTCGAGCCCGCGAGCGCATAAGCAACGACGAGCGGCGGCGAGGCGAGATAGGCCGCCTGTACGTCCGGCGACACGCGGCCTTCGAAGTTGCGGTTGCCCGAAAGCACCGCCGAAGCAACGATGCCGTTGTCGTTGATCGCCTTCGAGATCTCGGGATCAAGCGGACCGGAATTGCCGATGCATGTCGTGCAGCCGTAGCCCACGAGATAGAAGCCGATCTTGTCGAGTTCCTTCTGCAGGCCGGACTTCGCCATGTATTCGCTCACCACTTGCGAGCCCGGCGCGAACGAGGTCTTCACCCATGGCTTCGAGTTGAGACCGAGTGCCGCGGCTTTCTTCGCAAGCAATCCGGCGCCGATCAGCACCGAAGGATTCGACGTGTTGGTGCAGGAGGTGATTGCGGCGATCACCACATCGCCGTGGCCGAGATCGTAGTTCTTGCCTTCGACCTTGACGCGCTTGTCTTTTTCGCCGGGCTTGGCGAAACCTGCCTTGTCCTTCGGAGTATCGAGCGCCGATTGGAATCCATTCTTTATGTCCGCGAGCGGCACGAACTTCTCCGGCCGGTTCGGGCCAGCCATCGCCGAGACGACAGCACTCAGATCGAGTTCGAGCGTGTCCGTGAAAACGGGATCGGGCGACGGCTTGGACGCGAACATGCCTTGCGCCTTGCAATACTTCTCGACCAGCGCGATGCGATCCGCCTTGCGCCCGGAGAATTTGAGATAGCCGAGAGTCACCGCGTCGACCGGGAAGAAGCCGCAGGTTGCGCCATACTCCGGCGCCATGTTGGCGATGGTCGCGCGATCGGCGAGTGTGAGCGACTGCAGGCCGGGGCCGTAAAACTCCACGAATTTGTTGACCACGCCCTTCTTGCGCAGCATCTGAGTGACCAGCAGCACGAGATCGGTGGCGGTGACGCCTTCGTTGAGTTCGCCGGCGAGTTTGAAACCGATGACTTCCGGCAGAAGCATCGATTGCGGCTGGCCGAGCATCGCCGCTTCCGCTTCAATGCCGCCCACACCCCAGCCGAGCACGCCCAGGCCATTCACCATCGTGGTGTGGCTATCAGTGCCGACGAGCGTATCGGGATAAGCGACCGTCACGGCCTTGCCCTTCACTTTCTCGGTTTTCGTCCAAACGGTCTGCGCCAGATATTCGAGATTCACTTGATGGCAGATGCCGGTGCCGGGCGGTACGACGCGGAAATTCTGGAATGCCCCCTGGCCCCATTTCAAAAACTTATAGCGTTCCCCGTTCTGCTCGTACTCGCGCTTGACGTTCTGCGCGAAAGCCTTGGCATTGCCAAAGTGATCGACGACCACCGAGTGATCGATCACCAGATCGACCGGCACCAGCGGATTGATCTTTTGTGCGTCACCCTTCAGAAGCTTCATGCCGTCGCGCATGGCCGCGAGATCGACGACGGCGGGAACGCCAGTGAAATCCTGCATCAAAACGCGTGCCGGGCGGAAACCTACCTCGGCATCAGCCTTGCCCTTGTTTGAGAGCCAGGCAACGAAGCCTTCGATGTCCTTTTTCAGCACGCTGCGGCCGTCTTCATTGCGGAGCAGGTTTTCCAGCAGCACCTTCATGGAATAGGGAAGCGCCGAGATCCCCTTGAGCCCATTCTTCTCCGCCGCCTTGAGACTGTAGTAGGCGTAGGACTTCGTCCCCACCTTGAGCGTCTTGCGGCACTTGAAGCTATCTAGCGACATGGGGTTTGCCTCTTTGAAAGGTGGAATTTTTCGCGCCCGCTATAGCGAGGATCGCGGCGCAAAACAAATCATCCCTTGGAAGGAATGGCGGGTTTGAGCCAGCCGGCCAGCAGGGCCGGGCTTTATCGCCGAGTGGAACTCCTCTCCGCCAAAGTTTCGCGTTCATGTATCACCGCCATCCGCTTCGCGTTCGGCCGGGATAGCCGAGCTAGCTTGCGGCAAGCCGTATATCCGGGACATGAGGCGTGCCGGGAAAGAAATGTGCGCAAGCGGCGGGAACGATCGATGCGGTCCGGCTTCTCGCCCGAGTGATGGTTGCTGGTTGCGATGAAAAGAGATTGGCGTTCTGAGTAATTCCTTGCTCTCACTTCAGCCGTCATTCCGGCGAAAGCCGGAATCCATGGCGCCGAACGATCCGCTTTTCGGAGCTATGGATCCTGGCGTTCGCCAGGATGACGGTTTTGGGAGATGGAAGAAGGGGTTTTGAACTGGATACGGGCAAGCGGCAGCGGTCGGCAACGCCCAAATTCTCTCAGTGGCCGGGCTTTGACCCGGCCACCAGCAACTGGTCAAAGCAGTCTGGGTGGCCGGGTCGAAGCCCGGCCATGGAGAGTGTGGCGATTGGTTGTGGGGATGCGGAGACAATTAGGAGCTATCGAGCTTTCTCGCTTCCCATGCCAGCCAATGGCAGTCACGAAGAACCTCTTCGACTTCGTGGCGCGGCTTCTTGTGGACATAAGGCGGTGGACCGGGGCGGATGGGGTTGGTGTAGATCAATCGTACTTTTGAAGTCCTCTCCCGCCGCGCCTTCCAGCGCAGGAGACGCTTGGCCTGGCCGGACAGATCGTCAAGCGCGCCTTTGATCGCTTCAAGCCTGCGGGCGAGAGAACCGGCATTGACTTTGCCGTCCTTGGGCGGAGCGGGTTTGGATTTGGCGACGAGATCGCGGCTCTTCCGGTGCAAGGCGCGGAGGGCTGCGGGAGTGAGATCGGCGGGGGAAAAACTTTTGAGCGCGTGTTTCGGGCGAGACTCGGGAGGCGCCATCGGCGAACGGATGTCCTCGAGCCGGAAAGCGGGACGCTTGGTGCTGCTCTTCCCCTTCCCGGCAATGCGTTCCACAGGGCCAGCACGCGGAACCGCGGGCTTAACCGCCATTCCCCTTGCAGCGGCGACAATCAATCGGCGGACAGCAGCTTCGGCAGGCCGGAGAATGCGCAGGATAGCGGTGTGCAGCGTGCGGGGAATCCGCTCGATGACCGCGCTCTCGCCAAGCCCGAGCATGGCAAACAACGACGCCACGATGCGCAAAAGCGCATCCCGGTTCCGGTTCATTGCCAAGTCCCAGTCCATGGGGTTACTCTTTGTTAGAACATATAGCGAACATACATAGAGGCTTCCAAAACCTTGTCAAGGACTATTTCTCACCCATCCCCGCTTCGCGGGAATGATTGAAGTGAGGGAGAGCGTGATGGAGTTGGCGGGTTGGGTTCGGAGCCCGGCATGGGGTCCACTCCGTCACCGCCTCGCGCAGGAGCACTTCACCATCCAACACCCGTCATCCTCCGCTTCATGCGGAGGAGCCACTGGTAATACCAGCGGCTCGCAGAGTTGACTCTTGACCTTGGCTTGGTGACATGGCCCGGTTGAATTGAGGTCCCCCGGGGCCGATTTTTCAGGACAAAGTCCGCCGTCGAACGCTATCTGCAAGTGTCAGTTCAGCAGTCCCAGTCTTTCGCGGAGTTTGGCGATCTTGTTGCGCTGGTTGGGGGTTACGGGCGCTACAGCCGATACCGCGCGTTCGACCATTTCGACAAGTTCCAAACGCTCGTCGCGGCTTAGCGCCCCTGCCCAGAGTTTCGCGTAGCGCAGCGAGACATTGTTGGCGTCGCTTACGTGATCCGCCACCCATTTCGAGAACACCATGAGTTCGGTTGGGTCATCCACTTGCATGACAGCCGTGGCTTCCATGCGGATGGCCTCTTCGGCTTGCGGCGTGAGCGGTCCTTCTTCCTTGACCAGCGCGATCATCATGACGGCGGCGGCGGCAACCGGATCGTCAACAGCCTCGACCGGCGAGTCCTCGACCTTCTTGCGGAATTTATAACGCTTGTATTTGCCCCAGGCCCGGCCAGCCACGTCGGTCACTTCGCTGGCAGCCTCGGAGACCGCCTTCATCCGCCACCACCAGAAAGCCAATCCGCCAAGGATGGCCAGAACGCCAAGAATTATGTGCATGATTCTACCGTCGATTGTACAGGAGACCTCCTAACCGATTGGCGCTGCACCGGCAACCAGCACCTGAGGCGATGGAAAACGCCGGCTCATCGCGGCCTAGAGCACCCGGCGATCAGTTGGAATCAACTGATCGCCGATAAGGTGCTCGAAAATCAATAATTTAGCGCAACTTTCCGCACTCAACCGCTACGCACTTGAGCGCCCGTTGCGCTAGGGGTTGGAGACGGTGGGGGCACGGGGCT
>JAAURV010000064.1 GCA_012032065.1 Hyphomicrobiales bacterium | reverse complement strand
CTATGTGGCGGGCGGCAAGGCGGGCGTGCTCGATACGGAAGCTTTCGTGAAGCGTGGAATGAAAGTGGACTATGCTTCGCAGTCCGGCCCGATGCTGGTGGTGAATGGACAGATCCATCCGAAGTTTTCGGCTGGCGGCACATCGCTCAAACGGCGCAATGGCGTCGGCATCGTGGGCGAGAGCATGCTGGTGTTCGCGATTTCCGAGAACCCGGTGAATTTCTACGATTTCGCCGCCTTCTTCCGCGATCAGATCGGCGCGAAGAACGCGCTGTTTCTCGATGGCAGCGTATCGAGCCTCTATTCCGCCGAGCTTTCGCGCAATGATGGGTTTCTTCCGCTTGGCCCCATGGTGGCGGTGGTGAAATGACAACTGTAATCGATCGGATGGCCGAGGCGCCGCGCTATATTCCGAATGACCTGCGGCCTTCGCTTGTCGGGCTTTCGCGCCAGGCGCTGGCGGATGCGCTCGCCCGCGCCGGCGTTCCGGAAAAACATCGGCGCATGAGAATGCGGCAGATCTGGCACTGGATCTATCACAAGGGTGTCATGTCATTCGCGGAGATGACCGATATCTCGAAGGAGCTGCGGGCGCGGCTTGAGGAAACGTTTTCGATCACGCGGCCGGAAGTGGTCACAGAACAGATATCGAGCGACGGCACGCGCAAATGGCTGCTTAGGCTTGCGCCCGATGAACGCGGCCAGCGCCACGAAATCGAGACCGTCTATATTCCTGAAGAGGACCGCGGCACGCTTTGCATTTCGTCGCAAGTCGGCTGCACGCTCACTTGCAGCTTCTGCCACACCGGCACGCAGCGCCTGGTGCGCAATCTCACCGCCGAGGAAATCGCCGGCCAGATCATGCTGGCGCGCGATCGCGTCGAGGACTGGCCGGACGATCTCGAAGCCAATCCCAAGCCGCCGGCATCCGGACGCTACATCACCAATGTGGTGCTGATGGGCATGGGCGAGCCGCTCTACAATTTCGATCATGTGAAGACCGCGATGGAGATTGCATCCGATGGCGAAGGGCTGTCGCTGTCCAAGCGGCGGATCACGCTGTCGACGAGTGGCGTTGTGCCGGAGATCGTGCGGGCGGGCGACGAGATCGGCACGATGCTGGCGATTTCGCTGCACGGCACCACGGACGAGATCCGCAACAAGCTCGTGCCGCTCAACAAGAAATATCCGATCGCCGAGTTGCTCGCCGCCTGCCGCGCCTATCCAGGCCTTTCCAATGCGCGGCGCATCACTTTCGAATATGTGATGCTTAAAGGCGTCAACGACACGCCCGAAGACGCCAAGCGGTTGGTGAAGCTGCTGGCCGGTATCCCCGCCAAGATCAATCTCATTCCGTTCAATCCCTGGCCCGGCACGCAATATGAATGCTCGGACTGGGACACGATCGAAACCTTTGCCGAGATCATCAACAAGGCCGGCTATGCCTCGCCGGTGCGGACACCGCGCGGCCGCGATATCATGGCGGCCTGCGGGCAATTGAAGAGCGAGAGCCAGAAGGTGAGGGCGAGGGAGCGATGACATGCAAGTTTGGTAAATCGTCACGCCTGTCATTGAGGCGCTGCCTGAAACCGAAGCGGAAGGCGTGATCGAATAAGAAATTTGGAAGCGCGTGCAAAAGCGAGTGGGTTGTTGATGAGGATCGAGCGCGGGGATCAGGTTTCGAATGCATGGAAGGGGGCTGCGGAATATGCCGTCTTCCGCGTCATTGCCGGAACGTTGCTCGCGCTCTTATTTTTTACTTGGGCTTGGCTTTCATATGCGTTTGTGAAGGAATTGGCATCTGGAAATCCTCCGCCGCCGTATCGTGGCCTTCTCACTGAATTGCCACGCATCTTTGCCCGATATCTTTTGGCAGCAATACAACAAATTTCGCTAGGGGCATTGGTGATTGTGTTCATAGTGGAGTTGTTCCGAGTGCGCGATGCCAAAATTCTGGCGGTCATATTCGCCTTGGTCGGTGCCGGGACCGCTCCCGTTCACTTCGAGTCCAGTGGGATGACGTTCGCATTCATTGTTTACGTTGGCTTGCTTGGTGCGCTGTTCGGTTGGCTCTATTGGTCTTGCTTGGCGAGATTTGCGGAATGTGACGCAGGAACTTAGCCCGAAGACACGAGCGCACCGCACGCGCAGTTGAGACCCTTCCCCCTGTGAACCTCGTGCTGAGGTGCTCAGCCGCAGGCTGAGCCTCGAAGCACAGGCCACAAGCTCAGAATTGTCCGCGCCGGACTCGCGGCCGTGCTTCGAGGCATCGCGTTCCGCGATGCACCTCAGCACGAGGGCTGTGTTGGTTGCGAAAGCCAATAGTTTAACTGAGCGCGACGCAATCGCGCGTTGATCGCGCGCAAGACCCTGGGCTGTCTCTCCTCGCGATTGGCGTGTTGGCGCTTGCAGCCGGCGCGGCAATCATCCTCTTCACTTATCCTCATGGCCGCTGACCCTTGAGCCATGCCGGGAAATCGGGCAACCCAATATCCATGAGCGACGCGCTGTTTCAAATCCTTGGCATGAACTGGAACCGGGAGCTGTTTCCGTTGCCCCTCCAGCGCGGCGAAGCTGTGCGCGCTGTGAAGCGCTATTTGAAGTCGTTGCCGCAATTCGTTTGGGAGGCGGCGCAACTTGAGGGCAATCCCTATACGTTTCCGGAGGTGCAAACGCTGCTCGACGGCATCACGGTTGGCGGGCGGAAGCTCTCCGACACGCAACAGATCCTTGGGCTTCGGGACTCGATGAAACTGGTCGCGCAAACTGTGCTCGACGGGAGTTTTGCGGTCAGCAAACGAATGGCTTGCGATCTCAATGCGCTCATCGCACGTGACGAAGCTTTGGAATGGGGGCAATTCCGGGGCGAGGGCAGGGAAATGTCGAATGTGAGCGTGGCGCTCGGCTATATGTCGTATCAGCCGAAGCCGACCGAACCCGGAGGCAAGAATCTCACGACTTCATTCGAAGCAGGTATATCGGCGCTGAACGCGCATGTAACTGACCCGTCCGAACGCGCGTTGCCCTGAAGCTGTTCATGACGCGCGAGCAATTCTTCTTCGACGGTAACAAGCGCACTGCTCGCGCGATGATGAACGGCGAGTTGATGCGCCACGGCTTTGACGGGCTGTCGATTCCGGCAAACAAGCAACTTGCCTACAATGAAGCGATGGCGCGCTTTTATCCGGGTGGCGAAGCGAGCGAGATGATGGAGTTTTTGGCTGGTTGCATCCCGGAATAGCAAGCCAGTTGCTGACATGCTTCGTCAGCGGGTTGGCATAAGACCCGGGCCAATCATGAGGAAGATCGAAGCGATGAGTATTGCCGATACCGCATTTGAGGAGACGACCAAGCCCTATCCGAAGCCCGTCCGCCGGAAACTTGCGGAACTCCGTAAGCTGGTGCTGAGCACCGCGAGAGACACACCGGGTGTCGGCCGGATCGAAGAAGGGCTGCGATGGAACCAGCACAGCTTCCTGACCTCGGAAACCGGCAGCGGCAGCACGATCAGGATCGATGGCATCAGGAACGATGCGCGGAAATGCGCCATCTACTTCCATTGCCAATCCGGGCTGGTCGAACAGTTCAAGGAGCTTTATGACGGCGAGCTGACCTTCGAGGGCAAACGCAGCATCATCCTAGATGTTTCGGAGAAGCTGCCAGCCGATGCCCTGCGTCACTGCATTTCGCTGGCCCTTACCCATCATCTGCGGAAGCGCAATCGGCGGGCGTAATTGCACCGGGCTTGCCGCCTCACAGTCAGGCATGATAGGCGACGCGGCGAAATCGCAACGAGTTGCTTCATGTCCAAGCAGAAAATAAAAAAAGTGGTTCTCGCCTATTCGGGCGGGCTCGATACCTCCATCATCCTGAAATGGCTGCAGACGGAGTACAAGGCGGAGGTTGTAACCTTCACCGCCGATCTGGGGCAGGGAGGCGAGCTTGAGCCGGCGCGCAAGAAGGCCGAGATGCTTGGTATCAAGTCGATCTATGTGGAGGACGTGCGCGAGGAATTCATCCGCGATTTCGTGTTTCCGATGTTCCGGGCCAATGCGCTCTATGAGGGCGTCTATCTGCTCGGCACTTCGATTGCACGGCCTTTGATCGCCAAGCGGCTGATCGAGATTGCCGAGGTAACCGGCGCCGATGCCATCGCACATGGCGCGACGGGCAAGGGTAACGATCAGGTGCGTTTCGAACTGACGGCTTACGCGCTCAATCCCGATATCAAGGTGATCGCCCCCTGGCGCGAATGGCAGTTCAAGAGCCGTACCGATCTGATCGAGTTTGCCGAGAAGCATCAGATCCAGGTGGCGAAGGACAAGCGCGGCGAGGCGCCGTTCTCCGTCGATGCCAATCTCTTGCATTCGTCATCAGAGGGCAAGGTGCTGGAGGATCCATGGGAGGAGCCGCCGCCTTACGTCTATCAGCGCACCATCGCGCCCGAAGATGCGCCGGATAAGTCGACCTATATCGAGATCGAATTCAAGAAGGGCGATCCCATTGCCATCGATGGCAAGGCGATGTCGCCTGCGACTCTTCTCACCGAGTTGAACCGGCTTGGCCATGACAATGGCATTGGGCGATTGGATCTCGTCGAGAACCGTTTTGTCGGCATGAAATCGCGCGGCGTTTACGAAACGCCGGGCGGCACGATTCTGTCGGTGGCGCATCGCGCGATGGAGTCGCTGACGCTTGACCGCGAGGCGGCGCATCTCAAGGACAGTTTCATGCCGCGCTATGCGGAGCTGATCTATTACGGCTTCTGGTTCGCGCCGGAGCGCGAGATGCTGCAGGCGATGATCGACAAGAGCCAAGAGCACGTGGAAGGCGTTGTCCGCCTCAAGCTCTACAAAGGCAATGCGATCGTGGTCGGCCGCAAGTCGCCGAAGTCGCTCTACAACAACGATCTCGTCACCTTCGAAGACGATCGCGGCGCCTACGATCAAAAAGATGCGGCGGGTTTCATAAGGCTGAATGCGCTGCGGCTGCGGACGCTGGCGGCGCGGAAGCGGAACCTTTGAGCCGCGCCACTTCCGCTTCCAGTTCAGCAATGCGCTGATCGCGCGCCGCCAATGCGCGGGCGACGTCGGCGGCCTCGAAGCGTTGCGGAATGTGTTGTGGGCAATTTGAATCCCAGGCGTGAACGGTGAACAGGATCGCCTGTTCAGGCCGCGCCTCGTAGTTCTCAGGCATCAGTGAAGCAATGAGCGCGGCGTCATCTTCGACCACGCGGGCTTCGCCCCAGATCTTGATGCGCTGGCGGTTCATATAGTCGATCAGAAAGAGGTATGCCTTGGGATTCTCCGCGAGATTTCCCTGAGTGATGAACTGCCGGTTACCCTTGAAGTCGGCGAAGGCGAGCGTCTTCTCATCGAGGACGCGGATGAAACCGGGCGGGCCGCCGCGATGCTGGATGTAGGGCTGACCCTCGGCGTTGGCGGTGGCAAGGAACACGCTGGTCTGCGCGGCGATGAAGGCTGCCACGTCGCCGGCGATCGCGGTGCGCCAGCCGCCGCGCTCCTCCATCTTGGCATATCCGGTGCGGGAGCCTTTGCGGGTCTGGATGGCCTTGATGGCGGGTGTGAAGGCGATGTCGCTGCTGTAGGTCATGGCAGGAAGGTAGATCGTTCTGAATTTTGAGGGTATAAGGCAAATTCAAGAAAGATTGTTCCGAAATCTGAGACAATGGACCGTTTCGAGAGCATGTCAGTCTACGCCGCCATCGTCGAGGAGGGTGGATTCTCCGCGGCGGCGCGGAAGTTGCGGATGCCGGTCGCTACGGTCAGCCGCAAGCTTTCCGAGCTTGAGGCCTATCTCAAGGTCCAGCTCTTGACGCGGACCACCCGCAAGGTGACGGCGACGCAGCAGGGCGAGCAGTTCTATCGCGACTGCCGGCGCATTCTCTCGGAACTCGCCGAAGCCGAGCGGACGGCGGCGGGCGAATATGGCAGTCCGCGCGGTGAACTGGTGGTAACCGCTCCCCTGGTGTTCGGACGGCTGCATGTGATGCCAGTAGTCAACGCTTTTCTCGCCGCCTATCGCGAGATCACAATCAGGCTGGTTTTCTCGGACCGGATTCTCAGTCTGCAAGACGAGCATCTCGATGTGGCGGTTCGGATCGGCGAGTTGCCCGCGAGCACGATGAAGGCGATGCGGATTGGCGAGGTGACGCGGATCGTGTGTGCGGCGCCGAAATACATCGCGAAGAACGGAATGCCTCTGTATCCGCGCGAGCTCGCGGGACATGATTGCGTTGCGTTCTCGAACATGGATGGTCCGGAAGGCTGGGATTTCCGGGAAGAAGGAAACGTCTCGCGCTATCCGGTCAAGGCGCGAATGATCGTCAACTCTGCGGAGGCCGCGATCAATGCGGCGATTGCGGGAACGGGAATTACCCGGGTACTGTCCTATCAGGCCGCGGCGGCACTGCGGAACGGTTCGCTTGAACGGCTCCTGGCGCCGTTCGAACCGGAGCCGCTTCCGGTGAGCCTCGCGTACCAAGGCGGAAAGGCCATGGCGCAGAAGCTCAGGGCATTCATCGATTTCGCAGCACCGCGCATCAAGGCGCGGCTTCAGGCGGTTTCCGTGTGATTCGTCATCGCCACGAGGTGCATGTCGAAGGCGTCACCCGCCTTGGTTAACTGGCAAGAGGCTTGCCACTCGAGTTCAAGAAATTGGAAAAGGTGGCCCAAATCCGGACACCGCAAGCCTGGAGGCTGTTATGGAGCGGCTTACTGCAATCACTTCGCGGCCCGGCGTTTTGCTGGCCTGCTTTCTCGCCTGTTATGCGGCTGCGACCGTGGCCTTTCAGTCGATCAGCAAAATCCCCTCGTGGGTCGACGGATCGCCCGTCGATATCATGAACGGATCGATGATCTGGATGACGTGCCTGGCCGCGCTGATGATGTCCTTCGTGCGTTCCGGCAAGCCGCTTCTGTCCTTGATCTGGCTGGCCGGCGCGGGTGCGCTGGGCATTGTAGCGCTCGACGAATTGTTCGGCATGCACGAACACGCCTCGAAGATCCGCGACGACGACGATCCCAAAATCCTGATGGCGCTCGGCGCGGGCGTGGCGCTTTCCATTCTGGTGTATGTGGAGAAGATCCGCCGCGCGCCGCTGGCGCTGCTCATCATTGGCTTCGCTCTGCACTGCATCTATCTGATGACCGACCTCGGCGATGGCGATTTCTTCGATATCACCTTCGGCAACTCCGATCGCTTGCGGGTCACCGAGGAGCTCTTCGAGTTCGCGGCCATGAATGCCTATCTCTCGGCCTTCGTGCTGTTCCTGCTGCGCGCCGTCGTGGGTTATGCGAGTGTGCCGAACCCTGACGGGCGAGAGGTAAATCGGCCCGCCATTGACTCGGCGTAATCTTCGCCGTCAATTCCCCCTGTGAAGGGGCCTCATGTTCGGTTTTGATCTTTCCCTGCCGGTCGTCGTGTTCGTGCTGGTCTATGTCGGCATGGCGCTGGGCCGCATTCCGGGCCTGGCGATCGACCGCACCGGCGTGGCGCTTCTCGGCCTTATCGCGCTGCTCGCCACCGGAACCATGTCGCTCGACGAGGCGGGAGCGGCGGTGGACATGCCGACCATCGCATTGCTCTTTGCACTGATGATTTTGTCGGCTCAGTTCGAGATGAGCGGATTCTATGGGCTCGTAGCCGAGCGCGTGACGCATGCGGCGGGCAATCCGCGTAATCTGCTTTTGACCATCGTGCTGGTGACCGGCGTTCTCGCGGCGGTTCTCTCGAATGACGTGGTGGTCTTCGCGTTGACGCCGCTCGTGTGCGTGGGGCTTTTGAAGCGTGGCATGGATGCACGGCCTTATCTCGTGGGGTTGGCGGGCGCGGCAAATGTGGGATCGGCGGCGACGCTCATCGGCAATCCGCAGAATATCCTGATCGGGCAAGCGGGCGGTTTGCCGTTCTGGAGTTACGTGCAAGTGGCGCTGCCGCCAGTGCTCTTGTCGCTGGTCTTCGTCTATTGGGCGGTGCTGTGGACCTGGCGGGGACGCTTCACGCAGAAGCCTTCGCCGTTCCGCATGACCGATCCGCCGCCGGAGGTGGACCGGCTGCAGTTGGGCAAGGGCATACTTGCCGTCGGCGCGCTGATCGGATTGTTTCTGACGCCGCTGCCGCGCGAGCTCTCGGCGTTGGCGGTCGCGGGGTTCTTGCTGTTGTCCCGGCGATTGTCTCGCGCGACATGATCGGGGCGGCGGACTGGCATTTGCTTTTGCTGTTCACCTGCCTCTTCGCGGTGACGGCCGCGTTCGAGAAGACGGGGATTGCGCAAGCATTTCTCAAGGACCTGGCCGGTATGGGTTTTGCGCCGGAGCGGCTTTCGGTTTTGACGCCTCTGATGTTGGCGGCTTCCAACACCATCGGCAATGTGCCGGCGATCATCCTCATTCTCCAAATCCTGCCGGACTTGCCCAATGGCGTTTTGACCGGTTTGGCGCTGCTTTCGACTTTTGCTGGAAACCTGCTGCTGACGGGATCGCTATGCAACATCATCGTGGCGGAAAGGGCGGAAAGTGCGGGGGCGCGGCTGACGTTCCTCGATTTCGCGCGGTCGGGCATTGTCATGACGATAGCCAGTTTGGCGGTGACGGTGGGCTGGCTTTGGCTCCTTGGGATCATGAGGCTGTAGAAAATAATCATTCTGAAGGAAAATAACTCTTGACACCGTACGGTGCTTTGGCTATAAGCCGATATGTTCGCGAGACGTGGGTGAGAACGAAGATGCGATGCGATTGACCGAGGACCTTGTGGCGCGGGTTCACCGGGAGATTGCCGATCAGGGGCCGGCGCCGGCCTGGCCGTCTTCAGCGAGGCGGAATACGATGCGCATCTCAGGAGCTTTCTGGAAGAGAGACCGGACCGACCGTTGCATGTGTTCTGCTACGGGTCGTTGATCTGGAAGCCGGTGTTTGAAGCGGCGGCTTCGGCGCACGCGGTGGCGCACGGATGGCAGCGTGCGTTCTGCTTGAGGATCGTGCGGTTTCGCGGCACACATGAAGAACCGGGGCTGATGATGCAGATCGACCGGGGCGATGGCTTCTGCGAGGGCATCGTGAAGCAGTTGCGGGCGGGGCGCGAATGGGAGGATCTCTCGGTGCTGTGGCGGCGGGAAATGACGGTCAGGCCGCCAAGCAATCTGCCGCGCTGGATCGAGGTCGAGAGCGAAGGGCGGCCGATCACCGCCATCGCCTTCACCGCCAATCCCGAAAGCCCGCTCTACACGGGCAAGCTCGATCCCGAAACTGTCGCCGAGACCTTGTCCAAGGCCTGCGGACACTGGGGCAGCGGTGCGGAGTATCTCCGGCAAACGGTGCTGTCGCTCAAGGGGGTGGGGATCGAGGATCCCTATCTCTGGGCGCTGCAGGAAAGGGCGGCGGAGCTGATTGAGGGGCGGGAGTGTTGAACCTCAGCGATGTCGAGCGATGGATCGGCATCGATAACCAGCTATGAATGCTGATGGCGCGAGGAGATCAAACCATGGACAGTGAAGCGCTGAAATCGCTGCAGGCGCCGCTCAAGGCGCGCTATCGCGAGGCGCCGAAGGCGGCGCTGATCACGCTCAAGGCTTCGGGCAAGCTCGGCGAGAATGTCACGTGTTCGATCGCCACCGCGCGGGCGATGGTGGAGGCGGGGCTTCATCCGGCGACCGGTGGCAGCGGCATGCACGCCTGTTCCGGCGACATGCTGCTCGAGGCGCTGGTGGCGTGCGCGGGTGTGACGCTCGGCGCGGTAGCGACAGCGCTCGGTATTCCGCTCGGAGATGCAACGCTTCATGCGGAAGGCGATCTCGATTTCCGCGGAACTCTGGGTGTCGATCGGGACGCGCCGGTGGGGTTTCAGGCGATCCGGCTTTCGATCGATGTGGGGCCCGATGTGAGCGACGAGCAGAAGGCGACGCTGCTCAAACTCACTGAGCGCTATTGCGTGGTGTTTCAGACGCTGAGGAATGCGCCGGAGATGGCGGTGAGGTTGGAGTGAGACAATTCAGGGGCTACACTTGAAGCTTGTCGAGATTGCGTACGACATTCTTGCCGACTTTGTAGCAATAGAGTGACGTTGGAACTAGTTCGATCAACCCAGCTGGTGTATGTAGCGGCGCTGCGATCGTGCGAGTGGTGGCCGTCAATTTTGCAGTGGGATGCAATTTTCCAAACTCGATCATGCCGCGAAGTTTGTCCGGTCTCAGTGCATGGAGGTCGGACCATTTGATCTCGACCGCCCAATCTGGTTTATGCAAACTTTGACTCATGTAGACAATGTCAACTTCACCGGCCGGCCAGCGGGCGTAACGGATACGGTCGTCGAACAGAGGACTATGTAACCATTGGGAGAGTACGGCTGTTTCGGCTACTCGCCCGAAGCTTTCGTCGTCCGGCAAGAGAGCGCCAAATAGTGCGGCACGGAGCGCCGGCGTGGTGAGATAGACCTTGAACTTCACATCGCGTTGAAACTGGCGCGCGTTCTGGTCAACCCGGCGAATGCGGCGGATCAAAAAGGCGGCTTCCAGATATTCCAAGTACCTTTTCAAAGTGTTTTTAGACACGCCTGATCCTTGCGAGAGCTGCTCCAGTGAAAGTTCCATCCCGGTGTTGCGGGCAACAACCGTGAAAAGGCTGTTGAGCTCACGCGTATCGCTAACGCCGTAGAGACTGGGCAGGTCTCTCAACAGGACCTTTTCAATGATGTCAGTCCCGATGAAACGCCGTGCATTTTCGCGAACGATATCTGACGTGGCAAGTTCTGGATAACCTCCGAAATTCAGGTATTCGCTAAACGCATCATTGAGCAGGCCAATATTGTTAGCCTCGAACTGATTTTGCGCTCGCGGATAAGCTCTGTTTCGCGCTTTGTGAGGCGCAGGAATTCGGAAAATGTGAGAGGCGGTAAAACGAAATCGGTGAAGCGGCCAGCGCCCGATTCATTGCTTTTGAGTTTTAGAGCTGCGGCAGCCGAACCGGAGGCGACAAATTTTATTTCTCTCCGACTGTCGACAAGTGCCTTGAGGTGAACTTCCCAATCCTTGAGGTACTGGATTTCATCAAAGAAGACGTGCAACTGCTGCCCCGGTTTCAAGCCAAGTCCCGCAATATAGATGTTGAGAAGTTTTTCGAGCGGGAGGCCGTTGTAGTTTGGGGCATCGATCGAAACATACAGAATGTGGTGAGGGACGTTGCCTCGCCGCATCAGGTCAGAGATCATATGAAGTATCAAGACCGTTTTTCCGATACGGCGCGGACCCATGAGCACGACCGCACGATGGGGATTGCGACTCAAGACAAGTTTGCGGAATGCTTCGAAGTAGTCTCGCGTGGAATAACCCTTGAACGGCTCTGGTATTCCGGGTTCCGTCCACCACGGGTTGTCCAGCCGCATGCGGTCAAGATTCCTTCGTCGGTTGCGTTCAGCATAGCTAAAGTCAGACCTCTGATCCTAAATTAGCGAATT
>JAAURV010000063.1 GCA_012032065.1 Hyphomicrobiales bacterium | reverse complement strand
CCGAGATCACCTGACCGCCCGTGAGCGTGGCGATGTCTTCCAGCATGGCCTTGCGGCGGTCGCCGAAGCCCGGAGCCTTGACGGCCGCGACCTTGAGGCCGCCCCGCAGCTTGTTGACGACGAGGGTGGCAAGGGCTTCGCCCTCAATGTCCTCGGCGATGATCATCAGCGGACGCGAGGTCTGCACCACGGCTTCGAGAACCGGCAGCATGGCCTGGAGGCCCGACAGCTTCTTCTCGTGCAGCAGGATGTAGGCGTCCTCGAGTTCCGCCACCATCTTGTCGGCGTTGGTGATGAAGTAGGGCGATAGATAACCGCGGTCGAACTGCATGCCTTCGACGACATCGAGTTCGGTTTCGGCGGTCTTGGCTTCCTCGACCGTGATCACGCCTTCGTTGCCGACTTTCTGCATGGCCTTGGCGATCATGTCGCCGATGGCTTTTTCGCCATTGGCGGAAATCGTGCCGACCTGGCCCACTTCCTCGGTTCCCTTGACCTTCTTCGAGCGCTTCTTCAGGTCCTCGATGGCGCAAGCCACCGCCATGTCGACGCCGCGCCGCAGATCCATCGGGTTCATGCCGGCGGCGACCGCCTTGGCGCCTTCGCGCACGATCGCCTGGGCGAGCACGCAGGCCGTGGTGGTGCCGTCGCCCGCGACGTCATTGGTCTTCGAGGCGACTTCGCGCACCATCTGGGCGCCCATGTTCTCGAACTTGTCCTCGAGCTCGACTTCCTTCGCCACCGTCACACCGTCCTTGGTGGTGCGGGGAGCGCCGAAGCTCTTGTCGATGACGACGTTGCGGCCCTTGGGACCGAGGGTGACCTTCACCGCGTTGGCGAGAATGTCGACGCCGCGCAGCATGCGCTCGCGGGCTTCACCGCCGAAGCGGACTTCTTTCGCAGCCATGTTCTGACTCCTTGAATGTTACGATTGAGATTTGCGGAAGCTGACGATTACGCCGCCTTCTTGGCGGCTGACTTTCCCTCGAGAACGCCCATCACGTCGCTCTCCTTCATGATCAGGTACTCGGTGCCGTCGATCTTCACTTCGGTGCCCGACCACTTGCCGAACAGCACGATGTCGCCAGCCTTGAGGTCGATCGGGATCAGTTTTCCGCTTTCGTCGCGGCCGCCCGGGCCAACCGAGATGACTTCGCCCTGCATCGGCTTCTCCTGGGCGGTATCAGGGATGATGATGCCACCCTTGCTCTTGGTGTCTTCCTCAACCCGCTTGACCACGACGCGATCATGCAAAGGACGGAACTTCATGAGACAACTCCTTGCAATATATAAGTTTTGTTGATTTTCTGCCGGATCTCCTCTTGGTCCCCGGCACCCGCTGGCACTCGATATGGTCGAGTGCTAACAGTTGCGAGCTGAGATAGGGCGCGAGTTTCGGGGCGTCAAGGGGTGGTTAGGGGTAAAAAATGGTTAACAGCGCGGATTTCTGGAAACCGCCGCCACAACCTGAAGACCCATTTCCGGAGAAAGCACTTTCCTTACCGATCCACAGCACGGTGTCAAGACTAAATATCTAAAATTCGTCAAATTCCTATACATACTGATCCGGCACTACAGTTGGTGATCGCTATCACAGCCGCTCAGGCGGCGCTATGCTTTGAACAGCCAGAATACAAACCATCGTCACGTTGCTCCGGGGCCCGGCGTGATCCAACTCAAGGACGATGCACATGGCAATCACGGCAAGCTTCAATGCAGCAACGGGGATACTCTCCGTCATCGGCGATACGCTCCTCAACAACATCACCGTCAGCCGCGATGCGGCAGGCGTTCTCCTGGTCAATGGCGGAGCCGTTCCGGTCGCCGGCGGTTCGGCCACCGTCGCCAATACCATCAGGATAGAAGCCCGCGGCCTGAATGGCGCGGACGTCATCACGCTCAACCAATCGAACGGCGCATTGCCCGCTTCCTTTCTGTTCGGCGGTTCCGAGAATGACGTGGTGACCGGCGGAGCGGGCGGCGATCAGCTGTTCGGTCAGCTCGGCGATGACAGTCTTTTTGGAATGGGCGGCAACGATTTCCTCTTCGGCGGCGACGATGACGACATCCTCACCGGCGGCGACGCAGACGATCAGATGTTCGGCGAAGGGGGCGACGACCGGATGATCTGGAATCCCGGCGACGACACTGACCTGCATGAAGGCGGCGACGGCACCGACACCAGCGAAATCAATGGCGGCAACGGGGCGGAGCAATTCACAGCGACTGCCAACGGAACGCGGGTCCGCTTCGACCGGATCAATCCCGCTCCTTTCTCCATCGATATCGGCACGACCGAGAGATTGGTTCTGAATATGAACGGCGGCGACGATTCATTCAGCGCCACCGGGAACCTCGCTGCCCTGATCCAGATCACCGTCGACGGCGGCACCGGCAACGATACGATTCTCGCCGGCAACGGCGGCGACACACTTCTTGGCGGTGACGGAAACGATTTCGTCGACGGTCAGCAAGGCAACGATACCGCCTTCCTGGGCGCGGGCAATGATACCTTCCAATGGGATCCGGGTGACGGCAATGACATCGTCGAAGGCCAGGCTGGATTGGATACGCTTGTCTTCAACGGCTCCGCGGCGAGCGAGATCGTCAACATCGCCGCGAACGGCAACCGGGTGCTGTTCACGCGGAATGTCGGCAATGTCACGATGGACCTCAACGATCTCGAGACGATCCGCTTCAACGCGTTCACCGGCACGGATGAAATCACAGCCGGCAACTTGAGCGGCACCGATGTCCAGAACGTCATCGTCGACCTTCTCGCCTCCGGCGCAGGCGATGCCTCGACCGACATCGTTCGCGTGGACGGAACCGCCGCAGCTGATACTCTCGAACTGATCGCGCCGGGCGGCACTGCCCAAGTGATCGGACTGCCCTACGCCGTTCAGGTTCAGGGCGTCGAAAGCATCGATAGCATCGTCATCCGCGGCGGCGCGGGCAATGACGCCATTGGAGCATCGACGATCCTGTCAGGCGCAATGGGAGTTGTGCTCGACGGCGGAGCCGGCAATGACAGCCTGCTCGGCAGCGCCGGCGCTGATTTTTTCCTCGGCGACACCGGCAACGACACGGTCGATGGCCAGCAGGGCAACGACGCCGCGTTTCTGGGCGCTGGCAACGACGTGTTTCAGTGGGACCCGGGCGACGGCAGCGATATCGTCGAGGGCCAGGACGGTTTCGACATTCTCAAGTTCAACGGCGCCGCCATCGGCGAGAACATCAACATCTCCGCGAACGGCGGCCGCGCGCTGTTCTTCCGCGATGTCGCCAACGTCACGATGGATCTCGACGATGTCGAGCGCATCGAGTTTGCCGCCCTTGGCGGAAGCGACAGTGTTGTCGTGGGCGATCTCAGTGGAACGGATGTCACGCAGGTTACTGTTAAACTCGCAGGGCCCGGCGGAACCGGTGACGGCGCTGCCGATCAGGTCACGGTCAACGCCACGCAAGGCGATGATCAGATCAATGTCGCCAGCGCCGGATCGATCATGACGGTGAGCGGCTTGCAGGCCGTGACGCGTATCGAAACTCTGGAATCGATCGACACCGTCGTCCTCAATGCCCAGGGCGGCAACGATGTGGTCAATGCGTCCGGATCCGCCATCGGACTGACGTTCAACGGCGGATTGGGCAACGATGTGCTCATAGGCTCGGCCGCTGCCGATCTCGTTCTTGGCGGCGACGGCGATGATGTGGCGCTGCTGGGACTTGGCAATGACACCTTCGTGTGGAATCCGGGTGATGACAACGACACGATCGAAGGCCAGGGCGGAACCGATACGCTCCAGTTCAACGGCGCGAACGTCTCCGAGATCATCGACATTTCCGCCAATGGCGGCCGCGCGATTCTCTTCCGGAACGTCGCAAATGTCGTGATGGACATGAACGATTTGGAGACCATTTCGTTCAAAGCGCTCGGCGGCGCGACGTGATCACGGTGAACGATCTTTCCGGAACCGACGTCAAGAACATCCGGATCGATCTCAATGCATCGAGCGGCGTTCCTGACGGGCAGGCCGACGCCGTTGACATCGACACGCGCGGCGGAAACGACAACATCAACGTCGTCGTATCCGGCGGCAAGGCGTCGCTGACCGGCCTTGCCGAGACTTATGAGATTCTCGGCGTGGAAACCTTCGACCGGCTGATCGTGCGGGGCGGCGGCGGCGAAGATACGATCAACGCCTCGACAGTGGCGGCAGGCGCGGTCTTGCTCACGCTGGTTGGCGGCGCCGGAAACGACACGTTGATTTCGGGCCCCAGCGTCAACGCCTTGTTGGGCGGAACAGGCGACGACACCTACCTGACCGACGCGCTGTCCACGATCATCGAGAATGCGGGCGAGGGGAGCGATACGATCAAGACATCGCTCAATTCTGTCATCCTCGGGGCGAATCTCGAGAACCTGACCTTCACCGGCGCCGGAAATTTTTCTGGTCTTGGCAACGAGTTGAACAACGTCATCATCGGCGGCGCTGGCACGGACTCGCTCGAAGGCTTCTTCGGCAACGACACGCTGATGGGTGGCGCGGGCGCTGACGCGTTGCTTGGCGACGATGGCACGGACATGGCCAGCTATCTCAACGCGGCGGCCGGCGTGAAGATTTCCCTCGATCTCGTATTCGCGGCAACCGGTGATGCCGCCGGTGACGATCTCCAGAGCATCGAAGACCTGCAGGGGAGCACGTTCAACGATGTTCTCGACGGTGATGGCGGCGCGAACAGGCTGCTCGGCGAAGCCGGAAACGATCAACTCGATGGCGGAGGCGGCGGCGATGCGATGGACGGCGGCGCTGGAGCGGACTCCGCCTCGTACCTCTCGGCGGCTGCGGGAGTTACGGCGGACTTGCTGCGGCCATGGTTCAATCTCGGCGATGCGCTGGGCGACACTTATGCAAATATCGAGAATCTCATCGGATCGAACGCAGCCGACACGTTGCGGGGCAACAATGGAATCAACACGATCAACGGCGCATTTGGCAACGACGTCATCCAGGGCCGCGATGGCGCCGATACGCTCCGCGGCGCTTCGGGCGAGGACCGGCTGCTGGGGGAAACCGGCGACGATGTGCTTGTGGGCGGCACCGAACGCGACCTCTTAACCGGTGGCCTCGGCAGCGACCGCTTCGACTACAACGCGCTTAGCGAGTCGACGCCCGGCGCGCAGCGCGACCTTATCACCGACTTCACGGTCAATCCTGCCGCCGGCCTTTCGTTTGTCGATAGAATCGACGCCGAAACGATCGATGCCAAGGCGGGGCTTGGCGGCGACCAAGCGTTTTCGTTCATCGGCTCGGGAGTTTTCACCGCCGAAGGCCAGATTCGCGCGTTGCAGTCCGGGACATTTACGGTGGTCCAGTTCAACACTTCGGGCACGGGCGGAGCCGAGATGGAGATTGTGCTTGCCAACTTCGTGGCCGCCAATCTCTCGGCGGCGGATTTCGTTTTGTGACCGTTGCAAGCGCATGATCTTGCCCTATTTTGGCTCGCTTCGGCTGCAAAAGGAACGGTCGAGAGAGGCCCAAACCGATCATGCGCTTAATTGCCGTGCTTTTGCGGCCTTGCTGCTTCAGGCGAGCGGCGAGGCGCGTGCCCAGAGTTTGGGCGGTGCTTTCCAAATCGAGTGGAAGGTAACTAACCGGTTCCGCTTCTTCGACGATGTGGCGCTGTTCCGCATGCACGACGTCGCTTGGCGGCAGTATATGCTCAAATTGGGCAATCTCGACTACGAGGCCGAGACGAAGCAGCGGCTGGCGCGGCAAACGGCGGTGCTCGGCGGCGAGCATGTGTTGAACGACCGCTACATCGCCTTCAGCAATATTCTCCGCACGAAATACGACTGGCGCGGCTGGGCGTCGCGCGCCGAAGGCCGCACCTGCTGGGATTCGGAAAAGCGGCGTCATTCGGCCTGCGGCGGGATCGATGCCTATCTCAATCCCACAAGCCACGAGATCGAGGTGTGGCTGAGCGCGGCTGCGTCCGAACCGTTGCCCAAGTCAACGATATGCGTGTGGCAGGTGAATGGCGTGGAAGCCGGCCGCGCATCGTGCGGCGAAAGAGTGGGCGGCATCTCGTTGCCCTATCCCGATGGCGGCGAAATTTCCGTTTCGATCGGCGGCGCGCCTGCCATCAGCCTGAGTGCGAAAGTGCGCGACCTCCTGATCGTGGGCCTGGGCGACAGCTTCGCATCGGGCGAGGGCAATCCGGATGTGCCGGTGGAGTTTTCGGCCGAGCGCCGCACGCGCAATCTCTATCCGGCCAGAGCCAATGCCGGCGACAACGGATCGGCCACGTGGCAAGACCGGCTCTGTCACCGCTCGCTCTACAGCCATCAGCTTCGCGCGGCATTGCAAGTCGGCATCGAAAATCCGCATGTCTCGGTCACCTATCTTGGTTACGCGTGTTCGGGGGCCAGCATCGAAAACGGAATCCTCGGCGCGCAGGAATATGTGGAGCGAGAAGCGTTGAGGGCATCGTCCGCCGTCGATGGCGCGGCGCCTTCCCCCTATGTGCAAGGTGACAGCAAGGACGCGCAGTTGCGCCGTCTTCTTGGCGATCTTTGCCACAATGAACTCGATCGCGAGGATGGCATCTGGTTTTGTCCGGACAAGGCTTTCAAGCGTCACGTCGACTACATGCTGCTCTCGGCGGGCGGCAATGATGTCGGTTTCGCCAACGTCGTCGCCTGGGTGACGCTCCGGCCCAGCACGTCCGCGAGCCTCGCCAAATTCTTCGGGGCGACGGTTTCAGCGAAACAGTTCGCGAAAAACATCCGCGACATTCTGCCTGATGCTTACGCCGACCTCGGCAAGGCGCTGGAAAAATCGGTTCCGCTCTATTCAAGCCCAAGCGATGCCGTGTTCGATGCTTCGCGCGTGGTGCTCACGGCGTACCCCGATGTGCTCGTCGACGAGAACGGTAACGTTTGCGCCGCGGGCCCCGACGAAGGCGAAGAGGACTCCGAACATAATTATGCCGCTAACCAGTCGCTCGACGGTTTCTCGTCATGGCTTGCCGCGGGCGGCGGACGGCTCGAGCGCGTTCATGCCGTTCTGGCGGAACTCGACAAGCGCATGGGCGATATCGCGGGCGACATGGGTTGGACGTTCGCTGGGCGAATCTATGCGGACAAGGGTTTCACAGGTCACGGCTTTTGCGCGCGCAACAGCAGGAAGGCGGACGATCCGGCGGAGGCATTGATGCTTCCATGCTGGGGCGACGCGGAAAAGCCGACGCTGACGTGTGAGCAAAGCTGGTCGGGCGAGATCAAGCAGTGGCGGCCATACGATCCTTCGGCGCGGAATTATCCATATGCGCTCCGGCAAAGATGGGTTCGCAGCTTCAACGACGCGTTCATGACGGTGAACCAGAAGGTCATCACCCGCAACGGCAAGATCGACGAGAAATCCTCCGCCGCGACCTTTTCGGAAACCACCGGCGCGATGCATCCCACTGCCGAGGGCCAGGCCGCCATGGCGGATGCAATCCTCATGGACATTCGTCCCATGATCGCGCGCGATCTAGAAGCGCAGTAACGATCAAGCGTCGGGCGGAATCACGCCCTTCTTGAAAATGAAGCAGCCGTAGAAACGGCGCTCGCCGGTTTGAATGATGCAGTAGGATTTCTTCGCGGCTTCGTAGAAAGCGAAGCGCTCGATCGAGCCCATGGGCCAGGACTTGCCTTCGGCCTTGTCGATCTCGGCCTGCACCTCCGCTTGCACCGGCGGAACCTCGTTTGGTTTTCCGACGATCTCCATGCGCAATGCCGGCTTGTCGACGAAGCTGTCGAGCGGAAAGACCGAGAGGACGGCGCGCGCGGCGCGGCCCGCCGTCACATTGTCGATGCGCAGGAGCTCGCCGGTCACTGTCTGGCGAGCTACCGAGTCCGCGGGAAAGTTGGTGTCGCAGAGAACGAGATCGTCGCCATGCCCCATGGCGCGGAGCGCCTGCAGAACATCGGCGTTCAAAATGTTGTCGATCAGCTTCAGCATGATTTGTCCTCCCGGGCGGGAGACTATCAGTGCCGCGGTTTCATGCAAGGTGACGAGGCCGTGAACGGAGCGGAGAGGGCGTGAAGGGTCCGTGAAGCTGAACGCGGGAAAGCGCGGAAATCCTTTGTTTTCGGGCTTTTCCTGCGCCTGATCCTGTCAAAGGTGTTCATTCGACATTCAGAATGGAAGGCATACATTTACGCTCATAGATCAACCATTGAGGTGTGCCATGACCAAGCTAAAGCTCTCCCTGGCGGCCATTGCCGCCTCCCTGATACTCCCGGTTCTGCCGGCCCAGGCCGCAACGCCTTGCTCTACACACGATGCCATCACCAAGCAGCTCTCGTCCCGCTACAAGGAAGCGCGGCAGGGCCTTGGGCTGACCAGCCAGACGACTGTCATCGAACTGTTCGTCGGCGACGAAGGTACCTGGACGCTGCTCGCCACCGACACCAAGGGCCGCACCTGCATCATCGGCTCCGGCGAAGGCTGGGAAGATCAGCCGAAGGTTTTGGCCGGGCTGGACTCGTAATCCACTACAGTGTGAGCTGGGGGTGGCGTTCGTGCCAGCTTGTTGACTGCTGATAGGCATGCGCCGCGCGGAGCACGGTCCAGTCATCATGCATGCGGCCAATGATGTGAAGTCCGGCAGGCAAACCCGATTTGGTGAATCCGCAGGGCACGCTGCAGGCGGGCTGCTGGGTGAGGTTGAAGGGATAGCTGAAGGGCGTCCAGTTCACCCACTTCCTTGGGCCAACGGTTTCCGGCGCCAACAGGCCCGCGCCGAATGCGGGAATTGGAAGCGTGGGCGTAATCATGAGATTGTAGTTCTCCATGAACTGACGCATGTGTGTGCCGAGAAGGCCGCGCGCTTTCACGGCATCGAGATGCTGCTCCAGCGTGATTGACATCGATTGTTCGAGAACGTCGGCGAGGCCGTCATCGAGCAACGCGCGTTTCTCTTTGGGGAGGGGGCCGAGAAGGGCGCGAACGCCCGACCACCAGAGAACGCGGAAGCATTCGGCAGGGTCTTCGAAGCCGGGATCGGTCTCTTCGACAATCGCGCCCAGTTCGGCGAGCTGCTTCACGGCGGCGGCGATCAGCGATGCAATCTCGGGATCGACTTCCGCATGGCCAAGGCGCGGGCTGAATGCGATGCGGAGGCCCTTTACTCCACCTGTTAAGCCTTTGACGAAGTCGCGCGAGTCGTATGGCAGCGAGGTCCAGTCGCGAACATCGGGTTTCGAGATGGCGTTCATCATCAGCGCCGCGTCTTCGACCGTTCGGGTCATCGGGCCAACATGGGCGACGGTGCCGAAGGGCGAGAGCGGCCAGGCGGGAACGCGGCCATAGGATGGCTTGTGGCCGAAGATGCCGGCGAAGCCCGCCGGAATGCGGATTGAGCCGCCGCCATCGGTGCCGAGTGTCAACGGTGCGTAACCCGCTGCGGCTGCGGCGGACGATCCGCCCGACGAGCCGCCGGGCGTTTTCGAAAGATCCCACGGATTGCGGGTGATGCCGGTGAGCGGCGAGTCGGTGACGCCCTTCCAGCCGAATTCGGGCGTGGTGGTCTGACCCAGGAGAACGCATCCCGCTTCGCGGAGCCGCGCAACCGATGGGCCGTCGTGCACCCATTGCTGATTAGGATCGACGGTTCTCGATCCGCGCCGGGTGGGCCAGCCTTTGACCAGGATCAGGTCCTTCACCACCGCTGGCACGCCATCGAGCAGGCTCAACTCCGCGCCTTTGTGCCAGCGGGCTTCACTTGCTTTCGCGGATTGGAGCGCTTCTTCTGCATGAATGCCGCACATGGCGTTGATCTTGCCGTCATAGGCTTCAATCTGGGCGAGGCAGGCTTTCGTGGCTTCAACCGGCGAGAACCGCTTCGAGCCGTAACCCTTGGCGAGTTCGGCCGCACTTAACCAATTGAGCTCCGTCACGATGTTCAGCCTCCTGGAATGCGGGGCAGGAGATAGATTTCCGCATTTCCCGGCAAAGGCTGGCCCCACGTGTCGCGAAAGATCTTGCCATCAATCGAAACGGCAACGCCGCGCTTGATGTGCTCCGCCATGCCGGGGTACTGCTCTTCGAGCTTCCGGAACAGCTCGCGGATGGTTTGTGCCTCCACATCCACGGTGGCGGCTCCGCCAGCAGCCGGACGGAGCGCGCCCCATAGATGAATGACCGGCATCAGGCTCCCGCGAGCGCCTTCAGGATGCGCGGCGGCGACATCGGCACGTGGTCCAAACGCACGCCGATCGCATTGGACATCGCGTTGCCGATGGTCGCGAGCGGCGGCACGATCGAAGTTTCGCCAACGCCGCGCACGCCGTAAGGGTGATTGGGGTTGGGAATCTCGAGGATCACCGTGTCGATGAAGGGCAGGTCCGAGCAGACCGGGATGCGGTAATCGAGGAAGCCCGGGTTTTGCAAGCGGCCATCCTTGCCATAGATGTACTCCTCGTTGAGGGCCCAGCCGATGCCTTGCGCGGCACCACCCTGATATTGGCCCTCGACATAGGAGGGATGGATCGCTTTGCCGGCATCCTGGATCACTGTGTAGCGGAGGATCCTCGTGCGGCCGGTTTCAAGATCGACCTCGACGTCGCAGATATGCGTGGCGAAGGAGACGCCCGCGCCATCGGCCACGATCTCGTTATGGCCGGCGACGGGGCCGCCGGTGTTGGCGGCGGCTGCCGCGATTTCCTTGAGCGATAATGGCGCCAGGTTGCCGCGGCCTTCGCCCTTGGCCTTGGCATGACCGTCTTCCCAGATCACGTCCTCGACCGGGATTTCCCACATCTTGGCGGCGCGCTCCTTCAGCACACGGATCGTATCGCGCGCGGCGAATACGGTGGCCATGCCGGAGGAGAAGGTGCCGCGGCTGCCGTCGGTCATGTCGTTGTGGCCGAGCGTGCCGGTATCGGCAACGACGGCCTTGACGCTCTCGTAGGGAATGCCGAGTTCCTCGGCCGCGATCAGCGACAGCGAGGCGCGCGAGCCGCCGACATCGATGGTGCCCACGGTGAGCGTCACCGTGCCATCCACGCCGACATTGATGTCGGTGCAAGTCTGGCCGCCGAAGTTGAACCAGAAGCCGCAAGCCATGCCACGCCCCTGGTTTTTGCCCAAGGGAGTTTTCATGTGCGGATGGTTCTTCGCGGCTTCGAGTGTGGGGCCAATGCCGATCGGGCCATAGACCGGGCCGTAGGACGATTGCGTGCCCTGCTTCGCCGCATTCTTGATTCGGAAGTCGACCGGGTCCATCCCGATCTTCTTGGCGAGATCGTCGATCACACTCTCGACGGCGAAGGCGGCCATCGGAGCGGAAGGCGCGCGATAGGGAGCCGTCTTCGGGCGATTAACCAGAATCTCGTAGCCGCGCGAGCGGACGTTCTTCAAATCGTAGCAGGCGAAGGACGTCATCGCGCCGAGTTCGGCCCACATGCCAAGATAGGGGCCGGATGAGTAACGGAGTTCGGCGG
>JAAURV010000062.1 GCA_012032065.1 Hyphomicrobiales bacterium | reverse complement strand
GAAGCCGCCCCGTTGCTCGAGTGCCGTGGCGATCTGATCGGCGCCCCGACTGCTCGACGACGCCGGCGACGACCGGCTCGGCGCCTCGCGATCGAAACGCAATGCCGAGCGCGCACGTCATGATCACGGGGAACGCAAAGACCCAAAACACGGCTTCCGGTTCGCGCACGAACTCGCGAAAGCGCGCCAGCGTCTGCGCCGCGGTGCCGGCCACCGTCACCGGCCCGGTGCGGGCATCGAGAATGCGCGTGAACACGTCTTGCCCTGTCAGCCCATTGCGCTGGTTCCACGTCACCGCAACGCGGCCATCGAGAAGAACCTCCGCCGAAATCGAAATCGCCTGCAGATCGGGAACTGCGCCAATGCCACCCTGACCGAATGTTGCCAGCGCCGCCGCCGCCCCCTCGGTGGAGCCTGTGTTCGTATTGTAGACGATGGCATAGACACCATCGGGGTCAGCGCCGTTGATGAAATTGTGCCCGGTATCGGCAACCCAGATGACGAGAATTCTCCCGCCACCGAGATTGACCGTCTCGCGATCGAACACCGCTTGATTGACCTGGCCGCCGCCGCCGAACAAATTGCCGACGCCAATCGGATTGTCGACAGTGTAGCCAGACAGATTGCCTCCCGCTCCGCTAAAGGCGGCAAGGCCCATGTTCGAACCAACTGAAGTAGCAAGAACATGCAGCCCGTTCTGCAGCTTCAGAATATCGTCGTTCAAAGGAGAGGTCAGGAAGAATGAGCCATTGGTCGAGATGGCAACGCCGCCCTCGGAAAGCGCAATCTGCTCGCCCGCCACATTGCCGTCCACCAGTTCAAGGATCGAGCCGGCGTTGACGGTGATGATATTGGCAAGCGCTGTCACCACCGCACCCGCCGTGCTGTAGGTTACCTGGTCATAGTCATGACTGCCGGCGTTATCGGATGTGGCGGCCAGCTTGTAGCTCGAGGCCGAAACGGCGATGAGCTGTGCACCTGTCGCGGTGGTGCCAAGGGCCGTGACAACTTCCGCGCTGGTGGCGCCGCCATTGGCGCCGAGAAACGAGCGGGTGACGGCATTGGTGCCGGATGTCCAAGCCAACGTAAAGCGTCCGTCAGCGGTCGCCACGATGTCGGTCAGAACCTGGTCGCCGGCCGTCGTCGTGTTCGCCGCCGTCGGTCCGCCAACCGCATTGCCCAGCCCGTCATAGCGCTGGAACAGAATGTCGGACTGGCCGCCAATGTTGGTACTCCAGGCGATGACATAGCCGCCATTGGTCAGCTTCGCCGTAAGCGCGCCGGTCTGCTGCGCTCCGAGACCCACGGTGTTGACGATCTGCGTAGGTGTGAGTGTGATTGCCATGGCGGCGCCATCCCCAAGTCAAGAGATTGAATTCGCCCCATCCGGCTTGATACGGCCACAGGGGCTGTTGCTTGTCAAGGAAGCCGAGCGGCTTCCCGCGCCACTATTCAATGAACGAAAAAGGTCCGCTGTGACGGAAAACACAGTGATGCAAAGGCAATCGAAATTTCAGATCGCGTCCGACGGTTCCGGCTGGCCCAGCACGAAGCCCATGCCATCCAACGCGTAGATGTCGGGGCGGAAGTTGATGCGGCCGTCGTCGGTCGCCCAGGCGGTGAGATACATGAGCCGGATGTCCGGCCCGTTCTCGATCTTGACCGTATGCGGCTCCTCGCTCGCGGCGATCATTTCGAAGGTACCTTCGTCGAAGCCGTCGCGGCCCTGCATGATCCAGTTGATCACGGTCCGCACCTGGTCGATCCTCACGCAGCCCGAGCTTTCGAAGCGCGCGTTGGAGGCGAAGTTCTCCCGGTGCGGCGTATCGTGCAGATAGACCATGTGCGTGTTGGGGAAGTTGATCTTGACCGTGGCGAGCGCGTTGTGTTCGCCGGGTTCCTGCCGGAAGTGATAGCGCTCGGGATGCGTGTTCACCCAATCGACCGTGAACGGATCGATTTCTGGCCCGCCCACGCCATCGAACACGCGGATACGCATCTGATCGAGATAACCCGGGTCCTTGAGAAACTTGGGGATGATGTCCTTCTCGACAATGGAGGCGGGTGCGTTCCAATACGGATTGAACACGATATCGCTCACCTGGCTCTTGAGCGAAGGCGAAGGCCGCTCGAGCTTTCCCACCACAACGTTGTGGCGCGAAAAGACCTGGCCGAACTCCACCGTTTCGAGCTGCGCGGCCGGAAGATTGACGAGAATATTGCGGGGCCCAAGGCCTTCGAGATAGGCTTCAATGCGCGGCCGGTTATCGCGGAGCGCGAAGAGCCGCGACTTGGCGGTGATGTTGAGATCGAGGCGCGTCCTCTCGTTGACGAGGCCGCTGGGCGCGATGCCGTGGTTCACCTGGAACGCGCGCACCACGTCCGCCATGCCGTCGTCGTAGGTCTCGGGTTCTTCCACCGAGAGCGCATCGAAGGGCAGATAACCTTCCGCCACCAGCCGCTGGCGCAGCGTGGCGATCCTGGCGCCCTTGGAACCAAGCTTGTATTTTCCGCCGGGCACTTGCGGCCAGCCGCCGCCCGCCACCGATCTCCTCGTACATCGCGATGGCGCCGTCATGCAGGCGGAGCGAGTCAAGCGTCAGCATCGCGGGTTCGTTGCGGCCTTCGAAAACTTCGGTGCGGGTGGCGAGCTTGCCGCCCATGGCGGTCTGGGGCGCGATCGTGGTGATCGAGGCGGTCGTCTCCGCCTGCTGCGCCAGCGCCCGCGTTGCCAACAGCGATAGTCCGCCGCCAAAAAGGCCCGCTACCTGACGTCTGTTAACGATTGAGAAAGGCACGTCTAACACCCCGGAATCTGGCCGCCGTCGGGGTAAAACCCTGAGCGAAGATGGTAAATGCTGTCTTAAGGATTACCCTGGGAGGGCTAGGTAACGGGGATTTGTGGCGGCTTTTGGGGCAGCCGAGGCCTAATCCGTTATCGGAACCTGCTTGAAACCGTCCCCATCCGCCATGAACTTCCCGATTTCAACCGGCACATCGCCATTGGCGTCGAACTCGTAAGCGCCGCCAGCGCCTTCATAGTCGATGTCCTTGCCGTCCTTGATCAGCGCTTTCGCCTTCGCCCACTCGCCCGGGCCAACCTTCTCGCCGGGAGCCATCGCGACCTCGCGAAGCGCCGCCGCGATCTTGGTCTTGTCGCGGGAGCCGGCCTTCTCGATCGCCAGCAGCGCCAGGAACGTGGCATCGTAGGTCTGGTCGACGAAGGCCTTGTCCGCGCCATCCTTGAACGCCTTGTTGAACGCCTCGTGGAGCGCCTTGCGGCCAGGGCTCTCATCGGCGGCCGCGGGCGCTGAGAAGAACGAGTCCTTGAGCGCGCCGGACCCAACGGCCTTGATCAGGGCGCCATCGCGAAGCCCTTCGCCTCCGACGAACCTGGAGAAGAATTTCCCCTCGATCGCTTCCTTCACAATCGTGGCGCCGGAGCCGCCGGCGCTCGCGAAAACGGCCAAGGCGTCGGCCTTGCCTTTCGCAAGCGTGTCGAGCTGCGCCAGGTACGAACCTTTCCGTTCGCCATGGGCTTCGCTGCCGGTCACTTCGCCATCCGCCTCCTTGAAGGCTTCGATAAAGGAAGCCGCCACGCCTTTTCCGGCATCGGCATAGGTGACAGCCACTTTCCTGATGCCCGCATCGATTGCCATCTTGGCCAGCGCCTGGCCTTGCTGAAGGTTTGATGCGGCGATCCGGTACACCAGATCGTTGTCTTTCATGGCCGAAATGGCATCGGAACTCGCGGCAGGGGAAATCTGAACAACGCCCGCGGGAATGGTGACTTCTTCCGCGGCAGCGATCGTGGTCGCGGACATGAAAGCGCCGACCACCACCGGAACATTGTGTTCCTTGACCAGCTTGCCCGCGGCCTCGACAGCGCCCTTGGCCGTGCCGGTCGTGTCTTCGAACACCGCGGTGGCGTTGCCATCGAGAACGCCGCCCTGCTCGTTCACCTGCCGGAGCGCCAGATTGGCGGCATTCTGGATCGGCGGAATGAAGCTGGCGATCGGCCCGGTAACATCCATCAGTATGCCGATCTTGGTGTCGGCCGCCAAGGCGGTGGCCGGAATGCCGAACGCCACCGTGGCGGCGAGCGCGAAAGCAAGCTTGCGCATGGAGAAATCCCCCTTTTGTTGGAGGCCTTCTACTTGAAACGGCGGTTGATTCGCGAATTAAACCGAGGCCGCGAAATCGATTGCCGGGCCGATGCGAAAGTCGCGGAATCTGGCCACAAGCCCCGCCCGCGTTGGCGAGCAGGCCATCGGCCCCACCCGCGCGCCGCCTTCCGGAAATGCGCAGAGCCGCAGCGTTCCAAACGGGCCTCCAGATGCGGGCGCCCACTGGATGCAAACAGCATCGCCCTTCCGCGTCATCCGCAGACGCAATTCATCTTTCACGCCAACTTCCGAGCTGATCGACCAGTCCGACACGTCGCGCGTCACAACCGCGCTCAGCATGCAGTGCCCATGCGCGAATTCGACGCCGGTCTTGATCCATGTATCCGGCGAAATCCGCAGCATCAACCCGGCCTGATCGTAAAGCGCCTGATAGTCCGCGCCGAAGATCACCTCTGCGGTGAAATCACCTTTGACCTCCTCGTCAAGGAAGTGCCCGTTGTCGTGAATGAAGCCGTAATGCGTCTTGCGCCAGAAATCAGTTTCCGGACCGGTGGTAAGCGTGAGGGCGGTCGCATCGCCCGCCCATTGCGGAGGTTCGTTCAGCCAATTCATGCGACGCTTATGCACGCTGCCGCTTTTCAAACACAAGGCCCTTTGCCATAAGCGGCCATGGCCAACCTTTCGAAACTCGCCGCCGATATCGGCGGTACATTCACCGACATCGTTCTCGAACAAGGCTCCCGCCGCTGGAGCGGCAAGGTGCTCACGACGACGTCGGCTCCCGAACAGGGCGTACTGGATGGCATCAAGCTTGTGCTTGCAGAGTCGGGCCTCGAAGCGCGGGACGTATCGGTCTTCATTCACGGCACCACGCTGGCCACCAATGCCCTCATCGAGCGCAAAGGCGCAAAAACCGCCTTCATCACCACCGAAGGCTTCCGCGATATCATCGAGCAGGGTTACGAGAAGCGTTTCGACCACTACGACTTGATGATCGACCGCGCGCCCCGCTGGTGCCGCGCCCGCTGCGGCTCTGCGTGCGCGAGCGGATCTCGGCTTCCGGCGATGTGCTCATTCCGCTCGATGAGTCGGCAATCCCCGTCATTGCGGAGAAGCTTAACGAAGCCAATGTTGGCGCGGTAGCGATTGGCTTTATCCATGCCTACGCGCACGACGATCATGAAAAGCGCGTGCGCGAACTGCTGCGCCCTCTCCTCTCTCCGCATGTCACCATTTGCATCTCAAGCGAAGTTGCGCCCGAGATTCGCGAGTTCGAACGCTTCTCGACAACCGTCGCCAACGCTTATGTGCGCCCACTGATGGCGGGCTATCTCGAACGCCTGAAGCACGGCCTCGCCGCCATGGGCCTCGATGCGCCGTTGTTCCTCATGATGTCGGGCGGCGGCCTCACCATGCTCGGCACCGCCACGCGTTTTCCCATCCGCTTGGTGGAGTCAGGCCCCGCCGGCGGAGCAATTCTCGCTGGCGAAATTGCCGCCGAATGCGCCCTGCCCGATGTGCTCTCCTTCGACATGGGCGGCACGACCGCGAAAATCTGCCTCTTGACGAATGGCGAACCCGAGCGCGCCCGCAAGTTCGAGATCGCCCGCGCCTATCGTGACATGAAGGGTTCGGGAATCCCTGTGCGCATTCCGGTCATTGAAATGGTCGAGATCGGCGCTGGCGGCGGCTCAATCGCACGCGTAGACAAACTCGGCCGCATCACCGTGGGGCCGGACAGCGCTGGCTCGACACCGGGGCCTGTCTCCTATGGCCAAGGCGGCACCGAACCAACAGTCACAGATGCCAATCTGGCGCTCGGCAAGATCGATCCCGCATACTTCGCTGGCGGCAAGATCGCACTCGCCGAAGACGCTGCACGATATGCCCTCCAGCGTCAGATCGGCGATCCACTCGATCTCAAGGATCACTGGCCCGCCGCCGGCGTTGCCGAAATCGTCGAAGAGAACATGGCCAATGCCGCGCGCGTGCCATGCCATCGAACGCGGCCGCGACATCGCCGCCTGCACCATGATCGCCTTTGGCGGCGGCGCACCGCTTCACGCTTGCCGCCTCGCCGACAAGACCGGCATCTCGAAAATCGTGGTTCCGCTCGGTGCGGGCGTGGGTTCCGCGATTGGCTTTCTGCGCGCGCTATCTCCTACGAGATTACCCGCAGCGCCGCCGCCTCGCTCGAAGACCTTGACGCCAAGCGCGTCAACGCGCTGCTCGCGCAGATGCGCGCCGATGCAACCGCCGTTGTCGCGCCTGCCCTTCGCGGCAAGAAACTCAACACCCGCATCGTCGCCGATTGCCGCTATGTGGGCCAAGGACACGAAATCGGGGTCTCTGTTCCACTTCGGATCTTGAGCGAGAAGGACGGCGCGAAACTGAAAGCCGAGTTCGAACGGCTTTACCAAGAGGTCTATGGCCTCCGCATTCCCAATCAGGAAGCAGAAGCCATAACCTGGTCCGTCACCATCTCGTCGCAAGCCCCGCGCCCGAAGAAAGCCGGCAAAACCTCCGCCGCAAAACCCGCGGCGCCGCGCAGCAAGCGCCGCATCTATGACGCGGCACTCGGCAAAACCGTTCAGGCCCCCGTCTACTGGCGCTTCGATCTGAAGCCCGGTGCGGCGCTCAAAGGCCCCGCCATCATCGCCGAGCACGAAACCTCGACGGTGGTCGCCGCGAACTTCCGTGCACGGATCAATAGCCTGGGTTACATCGTGATGGAGAAAACCAGATGAGCAACGCCGCGCTCTCCGCCATCCGCACCCAGGTGATGTGGAACCGCTTGATCGCTGTCGTCGAGGAGCAGGCGCAATCCCTGCTCCGGACCGCCTTCGGCACCATCACCCGCGAGGCAGGCGACCTGTCGGCAGGCGTCTACGATCCCGATGGCAACATGATCGCGCAAGCCATGACCGGCACGCCGGGCCACGTCAACACCATGGCCACGGCGGTCGCGCATTTCTTCAAGCACTATCCGCGGCCCACGATGCAGCCGGGCGATGTCTACGCCACCAACGATCCCTGGCTCGGCACCGGCCACCTCTTCGACTACGTGGTCATGACGCCGGTGTTTCTCGGCAAGAAACTGGTCGCTTTCTTCGCCTCCACCTGCCACGTCATCGATGTGGGCGGCGTCGGCATGACGGCCAAGGCCAATTCGTCGTTCGAGGAAGGAACGCTGATCCCGCATATGAAGATGCGCGACAAGGGCCGCCTCAACGAAGACCTCTTCAAAATCGTGCTCGCCAATTCGCGCAACCCCGTGGAAGTGCGCGGCGATCTTCTCTCGCTGATCAGCGCCAACGATACCGGCGCCCGCCGCCTGATCGACATGATGCGCGAGTTCAAACTCGCCTCCATCGTGCCCCTGGCCAAACACATTCTCACGCAATCCGAGAAAGGCGCGCGAGAAGCGATCAAGCAGCTCCCCGAAGGCGCATGGTCTTACGACATGCCGCTCGATGGTTACGAGAAGCCGATCGTCATCAAGTCGAAACTCACCATCAAGCGCGGCAAGATCACGATCGACTTCACCGGCTCCTCGCCCGCTTCGATCCACGGCATCAACAGCCCGCGCACCTACACGCATGCCTATTCCGTGTTCGGACTAAAGGCGGTGATCGCGCCCCATGTGCCGAACAATATCGGCTCGCTCTCCTGCTTCGATCTGGTAACCGAGCCCGGCACCTGCGTCGACCCCATCCGTCCCTCGCCCGTCACCGCGCGCCACGTGATCGGCCAGATGCTGGCGGACTGCGTATTCGGCTGCCTGGCGCAAGCGCTTCCCGGAAAGGTGCAGGCGGAAAGCGCCGGCTCGATCTGGATTATGGGTCTCAACAGCGCCCATGGCCTCGTGCCTGCAAGTGAAACGGCAAATGCAAAATCCTTCGGCGTCATCAGCATCGCGCTCGGCGGCATTGGCGGCAGACCCGGCAAGGATGGCCTTGCGACAACGGCGTTTCCCTCAGGCGTCGGCGCCATTCCCATCGAAGTCACCGAAAGCCAGTGCCCGCTCTGGTTCAAGCGCAAACAGTACCTCGTTGACTCAGGCGGTGCAGGCGAATTCCGCGGCGGTCTCTCGCAGGCGATCGAAATCGCCAACTCCGAGCCGGCGCCCTTCACCATTTCCGCCGCCACGTTCGATCGCATTCGCAACGCCGCGCAAGGCCGCGATGGCGGCAAACCCGGCCGCAAGGGTTTGGCAAGACTGGGTTCCGGCAAGCCGCTCCCGGACAAGGGCATCCACGTGATCCCCGCCGGCGACAGTCTCGTCGTCGAACTCCCCGGCGGCGGCGGCTTCGGCGATCCAGCGAAGCGCGCGCGCATCATGATCGAGACCGACCTGAAGTCTGATCTCGTTTCGCCCGAAGCGGCACAACGCGAATATGAATTCGATCGGCGCTAACGTCTCAGCACCGCCCGCGCCGGCGCAGCATCGAGCGACATGAACTTCAGCGGCAGGGCGATCAATTCGTAATCGCCGGGCTCCACATGCGAAAGCACGAGATTCTCGAGGATGCGCATGTCCGCCCGCCGCGCTGCGTTATGCGCCGGCAGGCCCTTCGACGTTTCGGGATCGACGGATGGGGTGTCGATGCCGACGAGAATAACGACATGCCGGGCCAGGAGGCATCGACAGTTTCCCCGGCAAGCGCGCGAAAGCCCGGCGGCCAGACATTGGGATCGGCATGATCTGCGAGCCGCAACAGAATGCGCGGCGGCGCGCGGCTGAGCGAGCGTTCGATTTCTTCCGGAAGGCACAGCGGACCCTTGCCCCGCGCATCGATCACGCGGCACATTCCAATAAAAGGATCGAGCGGCAATGCGCCGATCGGCGCTCCATTCGCGTCGTAGTGAAGCGGCGCATCCGCATGAGTCCCGCAGTGCGTGGATGTGGTGAAGCGGCCGACGTTCACAGGACAACCGGGTCCGATCCGCGCCACGAAGTCCTGCGCATACACGGTATCCATCGGGAACCCCGCTATGCCAGGTCCCACGGGTTGCGAAATGTCAATGATCATGTCACCGCCTTCCGCGCCAGAAACTCGGGCCGATTCCAGCTTTGCGTCTCGAGAATGCGCGCAAGGACATCGGCTGCATCCCAAACATCTGCAAATGAGGTGTAGAGCGGCGTGAAGCCGAAGCGGATCATGTCGGGCGCACGGAAATCGCCGATGACCTTGTTCGCAATCAGCGCCTGCATCACCGCATAGCCCTCCGGACAATGCAGCGACACGTGAGAGCCGCGCTCGGCCATGTTTCGCGGCCCCGCCGCCTTGACTCCAAACTTCCCGCAGCGCGCCTCGGCAAGTTCAATGAACAGGGAACACAATGCATGCGCCTTCTTCGTCACCTCGCGCATGCCGACATCCGCCCACACATCCAGTGCCGCATCGAGCGCCGCCATCGACAGCATCGGTTGCGTGCCGCACTGCATGCGCACGATTCCGGGCGCCAATTCGAGCATGGGATCGAAATCGAAAGGCCGTGCATGGCCCCACCATCCGGTTAGGCCTGGAAGCGCCTTGTCCTGAAGATCGGGCCTGACATAAAGAAACGCCGGCGCGCCCGGCCCGCCATTCAGATATTTGTAGGTGCAGCCCACCGCGAAATCCGCGTTGGCGCCATCGAGATCGATGGCGAGAGCGCCAGCCGAATGCGCCAAATCCCAGATGATCGGCGCGCCTTTGGCATGGGCGAGGGCGGTGAGCGCCTTCATATCGTGGCGGCGCGCGGTGCGGTAATCGACTTCGGTGATCATCGCCACCGCGACGCTTTCGTCGATTGCCCCCGCAACGTCTTCCGGCGCGACCGTACGCAATTGATATCCATTGCCGAGAAGATCGCGCAAGCCTTGCGCCACATAGAGGTCGGACGGAAAATTTCCGGTGTCGGACAGGATCACTCTACGCTTGGGCCGCATCTTCAGCGCCGCCGCGAGAAGTTTGAACAGATTGACCGAAATCGTGTCTCCCGCCACAACGCTGCTCTTCGGCGCACCGACCAGAGCCGCAATCTTGTCGCCCACGGCGAGCGGCATTTTGAACCAGCCATGGGCATTCCACGACGTAATGAGCGACTGGCCCCACTCCTTGGCAACGGTTTCCGCGACGCGCTCGGCGACGCCTTTCGGCAGAACGCCCAGCGAATTGCCGTCGAGATAGATCATCCCTTCCGGGATCTCGAACCTGCCGCGATGAGCCTTGAATGGATCGCTCCGGTCCAGCGCCACGCAATCGTCCCTTTTCACCGTCATCTCCCCAAAACCACCGCCGTTGCATCGTCCGCGGGTTTGAAGCGGAGATAGCGCAAACACAAGGGGTCCGCTGCCTCCGTCTCCCGCACCTCTTTCAACACGCGCGCGCAACCGCCCTCTGCCAGACATGCATCGAGCAATCCGTTATCGTCATAGAGTCCGTAGTGATCGGCGGCGCGATAAAATCCATCCGTACACAGAAGAAGGGACTCTGGAGAATCGAGATCGATGTGCTCCGCGAGGTCCAGGGCTCGCGCATCCGCCTCGAGAACGGAGTAGCCATCCGGCTGGTTGCGCCGCTTCCGCGCCGCCAAGAGCTGTGGCCGGAATTCCGCCAGCAGCGCCTTGATGTCGAGAACGCCCTGATCGCGGCGCCGCTTCGCTTCCATTGCCAGCCAATGGTCGAAGCTGTTGTTTGGAGAGGCTGCGAAGACGCGATGCTCGCCGCCCGCTTCCCGCGCCAGCAAACAGGAATCCCCCAGCCGCAAACCACTCCACGCATCGCCGAAACGCTTCACAAGAATAAGACACGCCGCGGGCGGATCGTAATCGGCGGGCAAAGCCAAACCGGAAGATACCTCATTCCAGGCGGCAATGAGCCAGTCCACGAGGCGGGAAGCCATTTCTTCCAGAGTCACGTCTTCCGCCACATGCGCTATGAGATAGTCTTGAGCAGCGCTCACGAGCCACGCAGCATCGTTTCCGCCGGGGAGATACTGGCGCGAATTGATGCCGGTCACGCCATCGAACACCCAAGCCGCCTGAACGTCGCCTGCATCACCCGCAAATCCGCACGCATCCTCGTTGACAGCACCGCTCCCGTCCGTCACCGCACCCACAACCCTCACGGCGCCGCTACCTCCCGAGAAGATTTCATGTTCCCTCGATCCAGCTTTGCTTCACCGCGAGATTGTCGTCGAGATGCACGAGATTGGCGCGGAAGCCCGGGGCGATGCGGCCAAGTTCGCCGTCCAATTTGAGAAACATCGCGGGAGCGAGCGACGCCATGCGCAGCGCCCGCGCCACGTCGATCCGGAGCTTGGTGACGCAGTAGCGCACCGCCGCATCCATGGTGAGATTGGATCCCGCCAAAGTTCCATCGGCAAGCGTTAGTTTGCCTCCAACACGCCTGATCTCGCGGCCTTGCAGATGAAACACGTCCGGTCCGCGCGGCGCCGGCGGCGCATGGCGTCGGAGATCAGCATCCTCCCGCCCAGCCGTCCGTTT
>JAAURV010000061.1 GCA_012032065.1 Hyphomicrobiales bacterium | reverse complement strand
TTCTTCCGCCGCGATCAGCGACAGCGAGGCGCGCGAGCCGCCGACGTCGATGGTGCCGACGGTAAGAGTGACGGTCCCGTCCACGCCGACATTGATGTCGGTGCAGGTCTGGCCGCCGAAGTTGAACCAGAAACCGCAAGCCATGCCACGGCCCTGGTTCTTTCCCAAGGCAGCCTTCATGTGCGGATGGTTCTTCGCGGCTTCCAGTGTGGGGCCAATGCCGATTGGGCCATAGACCGGGCCGTAGGACGATTGCGTGCCCTGCTTCGCCGCGTTCTTGATGCGGAAGTCGACCGGGTCCATCCCGATCTTCTTGGCGAGATCGTCGATCACACTTTCGACCGCGAAAGCGGCCATGGGCGCCGATGGCGCGCGATAGGCCGCGGACTTCGGCCGGTTGACGAATATCTCGTAACCGCGCGAGCGCACGTTTTTCAGATCGTAACAGGCGAACGATGTCATGGCGCCAAGCTCGGCCCACATGCCGAGATAGGGGCCGGAGGCATAACGGAGTTCGGCCGTGGCGGCGGTGATGGTGCCATCGTTCTTGACGCCGATCTTGACGTCAATCGATGTGGCGCTGGTCGGGCCGGAAGAGCGGAAGACTTCATCGCGGGTCATGACGAGCTTCACCGGGCGGTTTGCCTTGCGCGAGAGCGCTAGAGCGATCGGTTCACCCCAGATGTGGGTCTTGCCGCCGAAGCCGCCGCCGATTTCCGACGCGGTGACGCGGAGCTTCGACACGTCCATGCCGAGCAACTGCGCGCATTGGGCGCGATAGACGAAGTGACCCTGGGTGCAGACCCAGAGTTCGCCTTGGCCATCGGGGCCGACACTGGCGACGCAAGCATGCGGCTCGATATAACCCTGATGGGTCTGCTCGGTCTTGAAGTTGCGCTCGATGATGTGGTCGGCTTCGCGGAAGCCCGCCTCCACATCGCCGTGACCGAACTCGGTCTTCTTCGCGATGTTCGACGCCTTCTCCGGCCTGGGGTCCATGCCGATGGTGCGCATCCTGGGATTGAGAACAGGAGCCGTGGGCTTCACAGCCTCATCCACGTCCGTCACATGCGGCAGGATTTCGTATTCGACCTTGATGAGCTTCAACGCTTTCTTTGCGGTCTCCGCATCAATGGCGGCAACGGCGGCAACGGCATGGCCGTCATAGAACACGGTGCCGCGTGCCATGCAGTTTTCGAGCATGTCGTACATGCTCTTATCACCATCGGTCAGATCGGGAAGATCGGCGCTCGTGACAACCGCCTTCACGCCTTTCAGCTTTTCGGCCTTCGAGGCGTCGATCTTCATTATCTTCGCATGCGCATGCGGCGAGCGGAGAATAAGTCCGGTAAGCTGGCCGGGCATCGACATGTCGGCGCCATAGCGGGCGCGGCCCGTGACTTTGTCGACGCCGTCGGGGCGCAGCGGCCTGGTTCCGACGAGTTTGAATTTCTGATTGGTGAACGATGTATCGAGCGGCATGATCAGGCTCCTCTCATCTCTCGGGCGGCGTCCTGAACGGCGCGCACGATCTTGTCATAACCGGTACAGCGGCAAAGGTTTCCGGCGAGGCCGAAACGGATTTCTTCTTCGGAGGGGTCGGGGTTTTTCTTGAGCAGCGCGCGCGCGGCAATCAGGAAGCCCGGCGTGCAGATGCCGCATTGAAGAGCGGCGTGTTCGATGAACTTGCGTTGCAATGGATGCAGTTCGTTGCCGTTCGCCATGCCTTCGATGGTCTCGATTTTGGAACCTTCGGCTTCGGCGGCGAGCACGAGGCACGAGCAAACGAGGCGGCCATCGACGGTGACGCTGCATGCGCCGCAGTCGCCCGTGCCGCAGCCTTCCTTGGCGCCGGTGAGGCCGATCCGATTGCGGAGTGCATCGAGCAGGCTTTCCGACTCGTCGCAGACGAAATCGACCGTGTCGTCGTTGATGGTCGTGGAAACTTTAATCGACATTACTGGCCTCCCGCGCGGCTATAGGCGATTTTCGCCGCGCGCCTGGCAAGCACGGCCGCAACCTTGGTTCTGAATTCGATGGTGCCGCGCTTGTCGTCGATGGGACGGCAAGCGGCGGCGCAGGCAGCGCCGAGTTTTTCCAGCGCCGCATCGTCGAGTTTGGTGCCCACAATGGCTTTCGCGGCATCCGCCACGAGCAGGACGGTGGGGGCCACCGCGCCGAGCGCAATGCGCGCTTCTTTCACCGTGCCCTTGGCGTCGAGGACGATGTTGACCCCGGCGCTGACGACGGCGATGTCCATTTCGGTGCGGGGAATGAAGCGGAGATAGGCATCACCCGATTTTGGCGGGCGTTTGGGCAGAAGAATCTGTTCGATGATCTCGCCCTTCCTGAGCGACGTGCGGCCGGGACCGGTTGGCACCTGTTCGATTGGGATAGTTCGCTTTCCCGTGGGACCAGCCAGTGCGACCTTTGCGCCAGCAGCGAAAAGCGCGGGCACGCTGTCTGCCGCTGGCGAACCGTTGCAGAGATTGCCGGACATGGTGCAGCGGCCTTGCACCTGCTTCGAGCCGATGAGATTGGCGGCTTCGACAACGCCGGGCCAGGCCTTCTTCAACACCCTGTCTTCACCCAGCTGCGCACCGGAAACGGCGGCGCCGATGGCGAATCCGGTGGCGGTTTTTTTGATGTCGTATGCACCTTTGGTGCGCTTGATGTCGATGACCAGATCCGGTTCGATCATGCCGGACTTCAGTTTGACGAGAAGATCGGTGCCGCCTGCCAGGACGAATGCCGCGCCCTTTGCCTTGGCAAGCATCTGGGCCGCCGCCTTCATTGTCTCCGGCGCTTCGTATCTCATTTTTTCACCCTTTAAGCTTGAGGTCGGCATTTTGGGCCATCCGGGGTGCCCCGGTCAACTGCTGTGCCGTGCCATTACCGCATGGCAGTTTGCCGCAAGCGCGTATTTCGGATTAGGCTGTGCTTCCTCATGACGTCCTTCACGACCAATCCCGAATCGGCCATCCGTGCGCTTCCCTTCTGGGACGGGCCTGTCGAGATGACCCCGCTCAAGGGCGGGTTGAGCAATGCCAGTTTCACCGTGCGGGACAGGACCGGAACCTATGTGGCCCGGGTGGGCGAGGACTATGCATTTCATCAGGTGAGCCGCGAGCGGAGGTCATTGCCTCGCGCGCGGCTTTCGAGGCGGGGCTATCGCCGGAAGTGGTTTATGCCGCGCCGGGTGTGATGGTGATCCGATACATCGATGCCCGCACCTATACGGAAGCCGATGTGCGGCAGAACGCGGCGCGCTGCGTCGAGATCGTGAGGCGCTGCCACCGCGGCATGGGCAAGCGCATCCCGGGGCTGGCGACGTTTTCTGGGTGTTTCAGATTCACCGCGACTATGCCCACACGCTGAAGGCCGGGAACCACCGAATCGCGAGCGACTTGCCCCGGCTCATGGAGATCAACGACGCACTGGAAGCGGTTCAGGCGCCGCTGCCCATCATCTTCGGCCATCATGATCTATTGCCGGCCAACTTCCTTGATGACGGGAAGAGGCTGTGGCTGATCGACTGGGAATATGGCGCATTCGGCACCGCCATGTTCGATCTCGCCAACATCGCTTCCAACAATTCCTTCGACGAGGCGGGCGAGAAGCTCCTTCTCGAAACCTACTTTGATGGCGCCCCTGGTGAGGAGATCGTGCGCGCCTTCTATGCCATGAAATCGGCAAGCGCGCTTCGCGAGGCGTTGTGGGGGATGGTTTCGGAGCTTCACCTCAAGGTCGCGGGTATAGACTATGTCGCCTACGCGGTCGAGTATTCCGGGCGCTTCGAGCGCGTTCACCGCGATTACATCGAGAAATTCGGGCGGTCATGACTTCACTTCCAGCGCATGCGCAGTTCGTTGTCATCGGCGGCGGCATCATCGGATGCTCGACGGCCTATCATCTCGCCGCGATCATAAGGCGGACGTGATCCTGCTTGAGCAGAACAAGCTCACGTCGGGTTCCACCTGGCATGCGGCGGGGCTCGTGGGGCAGCTTCGTTCGTCGGCCTCGATTACTCAGGTGCTGAAATACTCCGTCGATCTCTATCGCAGGCTCGATGCGGAAACAGGTCTGGCGACCGGCTGGAAGATGACAGGGTGCCTCCGGCTCGCAACCAACCAGGACCGCTGGATCGAATACAAGCGGCTTGCCACCACGGCGCAGAGCTTCGGCATGGAGATGCACCTGATCTCTCCTTCCGAAGTGAAGAAGATGTGGCCGCTCATGGATGTATCCGACCTTGTTGGCGCATCGTGGCTGCCGACCGATGGGCAGGCATCGCCCTCCGACATCGCGCAATCGCTCGCCAAGGGAGCGCGGATGCACGGTGCGAAGATCTTTGAGGGAGCGAGAGTCACGGGTTTTGAAGTCGATGAAGGGCGTGTGCTTGCGGTTCAAACGAACCTCGGCACGATCGCGTGCGAGACCGTGATCAATTGCGGCGGACAGTGGGCGCGGCAGATCGGCGCGATGGCGAATGTCAGTGTGCCGCTGCAGCCGGTGAAGCATCAATATGTGATCACCGAGAAGATCGGCGGGCTGGCGAGCGATGTGGCGACGCTGCGCGATCCCGACCGGCGAACCTATTTCAAGGAAGAAGTGGGCGGACTCGTGCTCGGCGGCTACGAGCCAAATCCGATCCCGTGGACCGAAAACGATGTGCCCTCCGATTTCGAGTTCCAGCTATTCGATGACGATTGGGATCACTTCGATCAGCATTTGGGCCAGGCCCTTGCGCGTGTGCCGGCGCTGGAGAAGACCGGGATCAAACAGATGATCAATGGCCCCGAAAGCTTCACGCCAGATGGAAACTTCATTCTGGGAGCGGCACCCGAACTCAAGAACTTCCATGTCGGCGCTGGCTTCAATGCATTCGGAATCGCAAGTGGCGGAGGCGCAGGTTGGGTGCTGGCGCAATGGGCGGCGTCCGGTGAAGCACCGATGGATTTGTGGACCGTCGATATCCGCCGTTTCTCCGATCTTCATCGCGACCGGCGCTGGGTGAGCGATAGGACCCTGGAAGCCTACGGCAAGCATTACACGATCGGCTTTCCGCACGAGGAGTATGCGAGCGGCCGGCCGCGCATCGTGTCGCCATTGTATGAACGTTTGAAGAAACTCAATGCCTGTTTCGGTTCGAAGCTGGGCTGGGAGCGGCCCAACTGGTTTGCGCCGAAGGGTATCAAGCCGCTCGATATCTATTCGATGGGGCGGCAGAACTGGTTCGAAGCGGTGGGCGCCGAACACCGCGCGGTGCGCGAAGCTGTGGGGCTTTTCGATCAGTCATCGTTCGCCAAATTCGAGTTGCGCGGGAAAGATGCGGAGCGCGGGTTGTGCTGGATCTGCGCCAACGATGTGTCGAAAGCGCCGGGACGGCTCACTTACACGCAGATGCTCAATTCGCGCGGCGGCATCGAATGCGATCTCACGGTCGCGCGGCTGGCGGAGGATCACTATTACATCGTCACCGGCACGGGTTTCCGCACTCACGACTTCGCATGGATCGCGGATCACATTCCAGAGTCCTTGGATGCGAAACTCGCCGATGTGACGGAAGAGTGGGGCACATTGTCGTTGATGGGGCCAAAGGCGCGTGAGGTGTTGTCGCGCGTGACCAAATCATCTCTCGATTTTCTCTTCGGCCATGTGCGCGAGATCGAAATTGCGGGATACACGGTGCGTGCGCTTCGCATCACGTATGTTGGCGAACTCGGCTGGGAACTGCATATGCCCATATCGGCGGCGGGCGAGGTGTTCGATGCGCTGATGGCTGCTGGCGGCGTCACGTCTTGCGGCTACCGCGCCATTGAATCACTGAGACTCGAGAAGGGCTATCGCGCCTGGGGCTCCGACATCACGCCCAACGACACGCCGTTTCATGCCGGACTCGGATGGGCGGTGAAGCTGAAATCGAACCAGCCGTTCCTTGGCCGCGAGGCGTGCGAGAAAGTATCGCGCGCACCGCTCGGAAAGATGCTTGCGGGTTTTACAACCGAGTGCGAGGACATTGTGCTGGTGGGGCGCGAAACCATTTTGCGCGATGGCGTCTTTGCCGGCTATCTGACCAGCGGCGGTTATGGCTACACGGTGAAGAAACCCATCGGCTACGGCTATGTGCGCAACGCCGATGGCGTGAGCGAGGATTACGTGCGCGCAGCGAGCTACGAACTCGTAGTGGCGAGCGAGCGCGTGAGGGCGCGTGTTCATCTTGAGCCTCTCTACGACCCCACCAACGCGCGGGTGAAGGCGTGAGGCACGTCAACATCCTCATCATTGGCGGCGGCGCAATCGGGACGTCGCTCGCCTATCATCTGGCGCGCGATGGCGCGAAGGATGTGCTGCTGGTCGAGAAGGCACAACTCACACATGGCTGCACCTGGCACGCGGCAGGACTCGTCGGACAGCTACGCGGCAAGAAGAACCTCACACGGCTGATGCAGAATTCGGTTGCCGTTTTCGACAGGCTTGAAGCGGAGACGGGGCAGGCGATCTCATGGAAGAAAGTGGGCTCGCTGCGGCTCGCCTCCAGTCCGCGCGGTGGAGCGAATTCGCCGCTCCATGGGGCAGGCAAAGAGCTTCGGCGTCGAATGCCACGCGGTGTCCGCCGATGACGCGGCGAGGATGTTTCCGTTCATCGTCAAGGATGGCATTGAAGGTGCGGCCTTCATTCCGGGCGATGGCTATATCGATCCCTATTCGCTGACCATGGCCTACGCCAAGGGCGCTCGTTTGCATGGTGCGCGCATCGAGGAAGGTGTGTGCGTCGTCGAGATATTGCGCGAAGGACGGCGTGTGAGGGGTGTCGTCACCACGCATGGAACGATGAGTTGCGATGTGCTGGTGAACTGCGCGGGGTTGTGGGCGAAGCGCGTCGGCAATCTGGCCGGCGTTCCGTTGGCGGCAGGCATCGTCGAACACCAGTATTTCCTGACCGAGAAGACTCTCAAGTTCGATGCAAGCCTGACGACGCTGCGCGATCCCGATCGCAATTTTATCTGAAGCCCGACACGGGTAAGCTTCGCGATCGGCGGCTGGGAAGACGGTTCGCGCGGATTTCATCGTGGACTCCCGCCGTTCGATTTCGGCCGCGAACTCTTGCCGCCCAACATGGACCGGCTGGAACTCTTCGCAACGCCCGCCGCCGGGCGCTTGCCCGTGTTGAACGAGACCGGCATTCAGACCGTGATCAACGGGCCGATCCCGGTGTCCGCCGATGGCGAGCCGATCATGGGATTGGCGCCCGGACTCGACAATTTCTATGTCGCTTGCGGCTTCACGGCGGGCATTGCCGCATCTGGCGGCGCGGGGCTCGCCATGTCCAACATGATCCTGCATGGCGACGCCGGCATGGACCTATGGCCGTTCGACGTGCGCCGCTTCGGCGCTCTCCATGCGCAGCCGCGCTATCTCGAAGATCGGGCAATCGAGGCCTATGGCTCCTACTACAAGATTCATTGGCCGGCGGAGGAGACTCAAGCGGGACGCGGGCTGCGGCGAAGCCCCGTGCATGAGCATGTGGCGAAAGCGGGCGCGGTATTCGGCTCGCGCGCCGGATGGGAGCGGCCCAACTGGTTTGCGCCGAATGGTATCGGTCCGCGCGACGTTCCTTCATTCGAAAGCAAACCCAACTGGTTCTCTCATGTCGCCGAGGAACATCGCGCCATTCGCGAACGCGCGGCGCTGATCGACCAGACGTCGTTCTCCAAGTTCGAAATTTCCGGCAAAGGCGCAGAGGCCGCGATGCAGCGAATTGCCGCGAATGAACTTGGCGGCCCTCCCGGCAAAGCGATCTACACGCAGCTTTGCAACGAGAAGGGCGGCATCGAAGCGGATGTCACTTTGCTGCACGTGGATGAAGATCGTTTCATGCTGGTGACGGGTGCGGCCTTCGGCTTACGAGACTCGGGCTGGGTAGCGCGGCATCTGCCTGAAGGAGTTGCCATCCGCGATGTTACCAATGCGTTCGGTGTGTTGAACATCTGCGGGCCGCGCTCACGTGAGATTCTGCAAAGCGTCAGCGACGGCGATCTGTCGAATGCCGCGTTTCCCTTCCTGACCGCCCGGCGAACCGGAGTTGGCCACGCCGAGGTACTGGCTGTTCGCATCGGGTATGTGGGCGAACTGGGTTACGAGCTCTATGTGCCGCAGGAAATGCGCCGCATGTTTACGAGACGCTGTGGAGGGCGGGGCAACCGGTCGGAATCGCAAATGCCGGCTATCGCGCCATCGACTCGTGCAGGCTCGAGAAGGGCTATCTTTACTGGTCCTCCGAGATTTCGCCAGACACAAATCCTTATGAAGCTGGGCTTGGCTTCTGCGTGGCCTTGGAAAAGGGCGAGTTCATCGGCAGCGAAGCGCTTGCCGCAATCAAGGCCGAGGGTGTTTCCCGCAAACTTTGTGCTTTCACGATCGATGGATTTGCGCCGCTCCATGGCGGCGAGACCATCCTGCACAAGGGCGAAACTGCCGGATATGCATTGAGCACGGGCTTTGGCCACACGCTCGGCAAGTCGATCGCTTTCGGGTATCTTCCCCTGGCGCTGTCGCGGGAGATGCGGTTCGAGGTCGAGGCTTTCGGCAGAGCCTATCCGGCAACGCGGGGTCCGCGATGCCTTTACGATGCGAAGATGGAGAGGCTCAAGTCATGACCGGGGATGACAAAGGCATAACGCAGGCGCGGGATGCGCTGAAGCACATGAAGCTGTTCTGGTGCCTCGATGACTCCGACATTGAGGTGACGCGGCTGGGCGGGCTCACCAATCTCGTTTTTCGCGTCGATCATGGGGGCGAGCAATATGTGTTGCGGCTGCCGGGCAAGGGGACAGAGGAATACATCAACCGCGCCAATGAGGAGCAGGCGGCGCGCGCCGCGGCAAAGGCAGGTGTCAGTCCCGATGTCGTGCACTTCGACAAGGCAACAGGCGTCATGGTGACGCGGCTCATCGACGATTCGGTCACCATGTCGCCGGAGAAGTTCAAGACGATCAGGGGAACGCCGGCGCGGGCAGGAGAGGCGTTTCGAAAGCTGCATACGTCCGGCCAGACGTTCAACTTTCGCTTCGAATTGTTTTCGATGATCGACGAGTATCTGAAGGTGCTCTCGACGAAGGATGTGTCTTTACCGGAAGGTTATGATGCAGCGGTGAAGCAGGCGAAGACGGTGCGTGAAGCCCTTGCCGCGCACAGGCTTCCGCTTGCGCCGTGCCACTGCGATCCCTTGTGCGAGAACTTTCTCGACACGGGAAAACGCATGTGGATTGTCGATTGGGAGTACGCCGGCATGAATGATCCCATGTGGGATCTGGGCGACCTTTCGGTTGAGGGCGAGTTCTCGCCCGTGCAGGACGAGGAGATGATCAAGGCATACTTTGGCGGCGAACCCACAGCTTCCGAACGTGGGCGCATCGTGATCTACAAGGCGATGTGCGACTTGCTTTGGACGCTATGGGGGTTGATCCAGCATGCCAACAAAAATCCAGCGGATGATTTCTGGGCCTATTCGATCAAACGCTTCGAACGCTGCAAGGCGCTGATGGCGGCGCCCGGGTTCGCCGGGCATGTCGCGGCGGTGAAAAAGGGGTAGGAGGGGAAACAAATTCAGTTCACAGCCATGCAGCGCCGGTAGCGGCGGTCAACGCTTTCGGCGAAGTTGCGCGTCGTCATTTTGCGGGTGATCTTGATGCTTGAAAGCTCGATCTCGGGGATCATGGCGAAGGGCGCTGCTTTGCCGAACCTTTCTTCATAAGCCTGGCGCAGCAGGCGAAACATCGATGTTTTGTCGAATTCCTTCGATTTCTCCTTCAAAAGATCGCGGCGGATCTCGGCGCCGGTCAGCGTGAGCTTCAACTGCTTGACCGCGGCTTGAATGGCGGCTTCTGTCTTGCTCACGTCCTTCGCGGCGCGGCTGCCGCGATAGCTCAGCAGGTCTCCGTCGCGCGACAGATCGGCGCCCGATAATTCCGACACGACGAATTGAAACGCCGCATTGCGGCTCGCGTAGCGCCCGGCATTGTAGTCGGCGAAACGATAGGCTTTCTTGTCGTAACCGGTTTCGTATCCGAGCAGGAGGCGCGTGCCGTACAGCATGCCGCCCTTCCGCGTATAGAGTGCATCGCGCACCGCATAGACATCCTTGAGCGTCATGTGGGTCCAGCGCTTGTCGCGCTCGGTTTCGAGAGCGAACTCGACCGACACCTGCATCGAGCCGATGGTGCTGATCTCGTTTCTATCCTCGATAACACTGTTGAGAAGTCCGCTGTTCAACGCAACGCCGATGCTCGCGCGATCGGCGGCGTGCGCGACGAGCCTGCGATAGGCAAGGTCGAGATCGCGCTCGGTGCGCGAAGCGCGGATGCGCTGCATGAAGCTGTCATCGGGCGACGGCGTGCGTTCGAGATAATCGATCACCTGCAATCCGATAATCGGATAGGCACGGAGCTTTTCGCTGATCGCGTTTTCCGCGAGTCTGCCAAGGCCGGGCACGGCGGGATTGGCGGCGAAGCCAGACTCCTGATCGATGATGGCGATCGTGGCGCAGACATTCTCCTTGCTCAGGGGAAAGCCATTCTCCACGAGAACGGCATGCAGGTCCGCCGCCCAGCCCTTTGTATCCTTCACGCCCTTCTCCGCCGCGTTGATCGCCTTGACTGTGAATGAGGCCGGGACGGACTCCTGCGCGAGCGAAAGCGATGCGCCGGAGAGCAGGGCAGTCAGTGCGACTGCGTAACGAGCGCGCGCAACCGGATCGCAACGAGGGCGAATGGACTGGCATCGAAGGCATGCCAAGGCTTTCACTGTGGATGCTTGAGCCGATCGAGTGCGCGGCGAAGATTGCCCTGAGATGCATTCAGCAAGCTGTCCGCGTGGGCAAGCGAAGCCGATCCCACGCACAGCAGAACGGCGGCTTTCACATTTCCATTGGCCTCCGCGAGGGCAGCCAGCGCTGTTTTCTCCGGAACATTCGCAATCCGCGCCACGATGCCGGCGGCACGCTGACGGAGCTTGGCGTTGCCCGCCTGCACCGCCACCATCATCCCGTCATGGATCGCGCCGAGCTTCACGTTGACCAGCGTCGAGAGCAGGTTGAGGGTTGCCTTCTGCGCCGTGCCGGCCCCCATGCGGGTCGAGCCCTGGATCACTTCCGGCCCGGATGCGAGAACGATCTCGACATGGGCGGCGGCTCCGAGCGCCGTGCCGGGGTTGTTGGCGATAGCCACGACAAATGCGCCCGCCGCTCTCGCGGCGCGGGCGGCCTCGACTGTGTAGGGTGTCGCGCCCGAGGCCGCGACGGCAATCAGGCTGTCGTTTGCAGCGAGTGTTGCTTCGCGGACCTCATAACGCGCGGCGGAAGTGTCGTCCTCGGCTTCGGCGAACGTATCGAACATGGCGGCGCGCCCGCCGGCGATAAGATAGACGAGTTTCGCGGGATCGAAGCCGAACGTCGCGGGAAGCTCCGAGCCATCCTGCACCGCGAGCCGGATCGACGTGCCGGCGCCGGCATAAGCGAGCCTGCCGCCGTTCGAGAGCCTTGCCGCGATTTCATCGGCGCCTTGGCAATGGCCGGCAGCGCCGCTTCCACGGAAGCGACGGCTCGGCGCTGGCCATCGAGCAGGGCTTTGAGCACCCTGTCGGACGGCCATGTATCGATGCCTTTGACGGAAGCAAGTGCCGATTCGGTCTCACGCTGCATG
>JAAURV010000060.1 GCA_012032065.1 Hyphomicrobiales bacterium | reverse complement strand
GTTACAAACGTCGCAACCGCATCGAGATCATGTTCGGGCGCCTCAAGGACTGGCGGCGCGTCGCAACGCGCTACGACAGATGCCCGAAGGTCTTCCTCTCCGCCGTCGCCCTCGCTGCAACTGTCATCTTCTGGCTATGACGCGAAAACGAGTCCTGACCCTACGCACTCCTGAAACCACCGGAAGGTTTGCTGGCGATCTTCAACGACACTGTTCTGCCGATTACCCAGCAGTGCAAGGCGTTGGCGCTTGCGAACCGGGCACTTGCCGAGGCTCGGGATCTCCTCCTGCCGCGTCTTATGAACGGGGAAATCGCGGTATGAGCCCGAGCGATCCTCCTTCGCCTTTCGGCAACGACCCGGACGCCATCCACCGGCTTTTCATCGAAATGCTACCGCCGGATGTCCATCTCACTCAGCTTCTTGGTGAATGGCTTCCGGCCGATCAATTGAAGGCGATTAAGGAGCTCCTGCATCGGAACCACCAAGCCGCAGAAGCGTCCCGGATTAAATTTGACGAACTCAGGCAACTGATGAACGCCACCCCTGATAACGAGCAGTTGGACAGGCTCCACGATGACCGCTTCTGGTCAAGGGTGTTCATGGACTCCGCGCATAGCATGTCTGCCGTGGGGATGCTCGCGCCCTTCATGGAATCCCTGTTCGTTGCCATTTTTGCGGGGCTTAGAAGGTGGCAAGTTGAGGACTTGGGCGACACACGGCGGCAACGCGCGGACGATCAGTTCTGGAACCCGCAGACCTACTTCGAAAAGGACATGCCCAAGGCGAACCTCGTGAAAGGCATCGAGCAGTTAGCATATTCATGTGGGTTGCAGCCATTTTTGCCTGCTGGGTATGAAAAAACCCTGGCTGCCCTTTTCGCTTATCGCAACAACATGTTTCACAATGGGTTCTTATGGCCGGCCGAAACTATCAGCAAGTTCTCGAACCGCGTCACATCCGAGAAGTGGCCGGTCACATGGTTCACAAGCGTGGATAAGGCGGGTAAACCGTGGCTTTATTATATCTCTCCGGAATTTTGCGATCACTGTGTCAAGCTGATTGATGAAATCATGGACGGCACAGGGCGGTATCTGAAAGAACGTGGTTTGTGATGTCATAAAGGGCATTGGATGGCAGTAACGGGTATCAACAGCGAAGACCGATTGGTTCAGGCCACCTTTGCCCAGCACCTGGAAACGGTGCTCGGCTGGGACAATGTTTATGCCTTCAACCAGGAGACCTTCGGGCCGGGCGGCACTTTGGGGCGCACCGACACGACCGAGGCGGTCTTGACCCGCGATCTGCGCGCGGCGTTGGAACGTCTGAACCCGGACCTTCCCGCAGTGGCCATCGACGACGCGCTGCGGTCCTTGACGGTGTACGATGTCAGCCGTTCGACAATTCAGCATAACCGCGACTTCTATCGCTTGCTGCGTGGCGGTGTGCCAGTCACCTATCGTGATGCCGTAGGCCGCCAGAAATCTGCCCGTGCGCGGGTGATCGACTTTGATAACGCCCCCGGCAATAACCGATTCCTCGCCGTGCGCGAGTTGAAACTGACCGGACTTCGGACGCCCAACTACAACCGCCGCGCCGATCTTGTGTGTTTCGTCAACGGCCTGCCGCTGGTCTTTATCGAGTTGAAGGCGGTCTACAAGAACATCCGGGCCGGGTTCGACGGCAATCTGCGGGACTACTTGGACGACAGCGTCATCGCCCACGCCTTCCATCACAACGCCTTCCTGATCGTGTCGAACGGCGACCGCGCCCGCTATGGCTCGATCACCAGCGCCTGGGAACACTTCAACGAGTGGAAGCGGCTGGATGAGGCGGACGAGGGCAGCGTTGAGGCCGAGCGTCTGCTGAACGGGATGCTGGCGCATGACCGGCTGCTTGATCTGATCGAGAACTTCATCCTCTTCGATGAAAGCAAGGCTGGCAGCACGCGAAAAGTGGTCGCGCGAAACCACCAGGTTCTGGGTGTGAATCGGGCGGTGGCCTCGGTGGCGAGGCAGGAGGCGATCAAGGCTGATATCCCCGTCGGCGAGCGACTTCGGCATCGTGTTGTGGAGTTGCCGCTGGAACAGAAGGAAGCGCCCAAGCGCAAGAAGAGCGACCAAGGGCCGATGGCGCGCGAAGCGGCATTGCCGTCATTCATACCCGAGGGCCCCGTCGACATCATCGAGCGGGCGCACCCTGAACTGGGTCGGCTGGGCGTGTTCTGGCACACGCAGGGCAGCGGCAAGTCCTACTCCATGGCCTTCTTCGCAGAGAAGGTGCGGCGCAAGGTGCCGGGCAACTTCACCTTCCTGCTGATGACCGACCGGAACGATCTGGACAGCCAGATCTACAAGACCTTCGTCGGCTGCGGCGTTGCGGGAAACCAGACGCCGCGGGCGGAATCCGGTGACGATCTGGAGGAGCTTCTCAAAGAGAACCATCAGTATGTTTTCAGCCTGATCCACAAGTTCAACAAGGATGTGGACCCCAAGAAGCCCTACAGCGAACGCGACGACATCATCGTGATCTCGGACGAGGCTCACCGCACACAAGCGGGTCGTCTGGCCCGCAACATGAGACTGGCCCTCCCCAATGCTGCATTCATCGGATTCACAGGGACGCCTTTGTTCAAGCAGGACCAGATCACGAAGCGCATCTTCGGTGAGTACGTCTCGCGATACGACTTCAAGAGGTCCGAGGAGGACGGCGCCACCGTCAAGTTGGTCTACGAGAACAGAGGCGAGAAACTCGGCGTTTCGAAGACTGATCTGAACGACCGTATCGCCGCCAAAATCGAGGAAGCGGAACTCGACCCTGATCAAACAGCCCTTCTCGAAAAGCTGCTGGGCAAGGACTACGAGATCATCACGGCCGACGAACGGCTTGAAAAAATAGCGGCTGACTTTGTCGAGCACTGCTCGACGCGGTGGGAAGCCGGAAAGTCCTTGTTCGTTTGCATCGATAAGATCACCTGTGCCCGAATGCACCAGATGATTGTGCCACGTTGGCGCGCCAAGTCGGCGGCGGTAAGGGCAACTGCCGAGGCCAAAATGGCTGAGGCCGAAGCCACTGCGGATGACAGCCAGCGTGCGTTGCTACTGGAACAGGCGCAAGAATTGGCGTTGCAGGCGACTTGGCTCGAAGAAACCATCGTCGAAATCATCATAAGCGAGGCTCAAAACGAGGTCGCCGATTTCAAGAAGTGGGGCTTCGACATCATCCCGCATCGCGCCCTGATGAAGCAAGGCTTCGAAATCGGCCAGGGCGAGCGGGTAGACGTCGAGACGGCCTTCAAGAACCCCAAGCACCCGTTTCGCGTCGCGATCGTCTGTGCGATGTGGTTGACCGGTTTCGACGTGGAGTGCCTGTCGACGCTTTACATCGACAAGCCGATGAAGGCGCACACGCTGATGCAGGCCATAGCTCGGGCAAACAGAGTGTACCCGGGCAAGGATTTTGGCCTGATCGTGGACTACAATGGCATGCTTGCCAGCCTTCGAGCTGCCTTGGCCCAATACGCTCTGGGTGATGACGGATCGGGCGGGGAAGAGATTGTTGCCCCGATTGAAGAACGTGTGCAGGCGTTCCTTGAAGCTATCGAGGCGACCGAGGCGCACCTGCGAGGTTTGGGGTTCGACCCTGCCACGCTGCTCGGCTCGAGGGGCTTCGTCCGCATCAAGGGCCTCAAGGATGCGGTTGAGGCAGTCTATTCAACTGACGAAGCAAAGCGACGCTTCGAAATCCTCGCGCGCCTCGTCTTCATCCGGTTCAAGGCGTTGCTGATGGAGCCGAGCGCTTGGGCGCACGCCGAACGGCATGATAACCTCGAGGCGATCTACAAGAAGCTGACAGAGAGGCGCGACACCGCTGACGTAACGGAACTGCTGAAGGAGCTGCATCGGATCGTCAATGAGGCCATTCGTACCCAAGCGCCAGGTGAAGACCAGGCGGAGGGCTTGACGTTCGATCTCAGTCAGATCGACCTTGAAAAGCTGAGAAGTGAATTTGCGAAGAAGGTCAGGCGCAAGTCGACCGTGCTTCAGGACATTCGTGAAATTGTCGAACAAAAGCTGGCGGAGATGCTGGCGCGCAATCCGGCCCGGATGGACTATCAGGTGAAGTACGAAGCGATCATTGCTGATTACAACAGGGAGAAAGACCGCACGACGATCGAGGAGACCTTCAGAAGGTTGGTCGAACTCGTCAACAGCTTGGACGAGGAGCAGAAGCGAGCGACGAAAGAAGGGCTCGGAGAGGACGAACTTGCCCTTTTTGATCTGCTGCTCAAAGATAACTTGGACAAGCCGTCCCGTGATCGGGTGAAGCAGGCGAGCCGCGACCTGCTGGCCTCCATTAAGTCCAGGTTGGCCGAGCTTGACCGGTTCTGGGAGAAAGAGCAGACCAAGGCCGATGTCGAGGTCTTCATTCTGGATGAAGTATTCGCAAGTCTGCCATCTCCGCCTTTCACGCCGGACGAAAAGAAGGCGCTGGCGGCAAGCGTTTATGTTCATGTGTGGCAGCAAGCGGTAAGCGGTGGTTTCGCCAGAGCGGCATGATCAGGTCCAAAGACCACCGAAGGTTCGACCACGGTCTTGCGCGAAGGGCGGCGGGCATATCGAACTGACACGAGACGACGCGCGCACGTAATGGTTTATTTACAGAGACTTGCAGCTGTTCACCGGAACGGCGGCGGTTAACAGGTCTGGAGAATATCGGCCCGGAGAGAACGCTTTCTGACCTTATGGGGAATGTGCCGGTTAACAGCCCCACCCGCATAACCCCCGAAAACAACGGAAAAATCCGGCCGCAGCCGGATCGGGAGAACGCTTTCGCTGGGGCAAGTGGCGGAGAGGGTGTCCGACACTTTCTCGCGTTACGCCTCATAAGCCGTTGTAATAAAGAGATTTTGAAAAATCACGCGCTGCAAGTTGTGCAGCAAAGTGTGCAGCAAATTCCAGCCTGCCCCGAGAATCGCAAGGTTAGAATCCCCGAACGAAACCGCCGCCCCGAGGGCCATCGGAGCGGCGGGAAGAGCATGTCGAAACTGTCGGATGGAAGGAACACCCGATGCCCAATGTTATACCGATTCACACGGCCCGGATCAAGCCCGCGCCGATCTACACCCTGCCCGAAGAGGCGGAGATGCTGGCCGGTGACGCCCTGTCGTCGCCGTTCCCCTTCACCCTCTTCCCCGATACGAAAGCCCGGACCAAGCGGGGCAAGCGCGCTGACCTGATCGCCTTGGCGAAGCGGGTGGAGCGGACGGCGGCGGCGGAGAAGAGCGCCCTCCCGCTGGTGAGCCTCGGGCGCTATGGCGACCTCAAATCCGAGCACGGCAGTCTCCGGCACCGGAAGAATCTGCGGGAGGTTCACGGGCTCGAAGCCGACTATGACGCGGGCGAGATGCCCCCCTCCGAGGCCGCGCGGCGGCTCGCCGAGGCCCGTATCGCGGCGCTGATCTACACTAGCCCCTCGCATGGCTTGCCCGGCAAAGGGCACCGCTGGCGCGTCGTTTGCCCCTTCTCGGGGCCTCTCTCGCCCGAGGAACGGGAACGGCACGTCGCCCGCCTGAATGGCATCTTGGGGGGCGTCCTGTCCCGCGAGTCCTTCACCCTGTCGCAGTCCTATTTCATCGGCGGCACCGGGGGGCGTGAGCCCGAGACGTTCCTTGTGGACGGCGAGCATATCGACGGGCGCGCTGACCTCGACGCGGGGGCCGTCCATGCCCGAACCTCGGAGCCCGGAGAAACGGTTTCGCCTCCCGGCGACTGGCCCCTTAAGACGATCCGCGACGCCCTCTTCGCCGTGCCCCCCGATACCGACTATGAGACGTGGTGGAGATGCCTCGCCGCCGTTCACCATGAGACGGGCGGCTCGAAGCGGGGGCTTGCTATAGCCGAGGCGTGGAGCGCCTGCGGCGAGAAGTGGAAGGCGGGTGAGGTTCGCGCCAAGTGGCGCAGCTTTGGCGAGCGGGAAGGCCCCGTCGCGGCGGCGGGAACGCTCTTTCGCCATGCCCGCGAGAACGGATGGGAAGGCCCGACCGAAGACTTCGACGACGACTTCGACGCCCTCCCGGATGACGACGATCCCAACGCGGAGATTGCCCGGATTCTCGGGCTCGACGACGCGCCCGAGCCTAAGAGCACCGGGGGTCTTGTCTGGCGGACGCCCGACCAATGCCGGGTTTCGGCGGGCACCGACTACGCGGTCAAGAGGTTCATCAACAAGGGACAGGTCGGGCTGATTTACGGCTCGCCGGGGCACGGCAAGAGCATGATCGCCCCGGCCATCGGCTATGCAATCGCCCAAGGGCGCGAGACGTTCGGGCTCAAGACGAAGGCGGGGCCGGTGTTCTACCTCGCCAGCGAAGACCCGCTTGGGCTTGAGCGTCGAGTCCGCGCCCTGGAAGCGGAGCATGGCCCGGCCCCCGATTTCCAGCTTGTCGGCAATGTCCGGGGGCTCTTCGAGACGGGGGCACCCGACCTCAAGGAACTTCTGCGGGAGGTTCAAGCGCAACAGCCCCGTCTTGTCATTATCGACACCTTGGCGGCGGCGTTCCCCGGCCTCGAAGAGAACGCGGCGGAGAGCATGGGGCGGGTTGTCAGGATCGCCCGCAAGATCGCGGCGACGGGCACCGCCGTCATCATGGTTCACCACACGCCCCACGCGGCGAAGAACCCGAGGGGGCATAGCGTTCTGAATGGCGATGTGGACATGTCCCTCTTGCTTGAGATGGACGAAGGCTCCGGCGTGATCCGTGGCGAGATGAAGAAGAACCGGAACGGCCCGCTTATCAGCCTCGCCTTCACCATCGGAGTGAAGGAACTCGGCACTGACGAAGACGGCCGACCCGATCACGGCGGGCTTCTGCGAGGAACTGCCCGAGGGCGGCGAACGGTCGGGGCCGCGACTGCCCCCGCAACAGCGCAAGGTTATGGCGCTCTTCCAGACCCTCGCCGGGGGCGGGGAAACCGTGGACCGGGAGGCCCTGCGAGAAGCGACAATCGCGGACACGTCGATTTTCGTTTCGGACAATCTGCGAAACCGGGGCATCGGATTTAACCGCGCGTTGAATGGACTCGTGGAGTCCGGGCGTCTCTTCCAGACGGGGGAGACGATCCGAAGAGCCCCGTCCCGCGTGGAGGTTGATGTGGATACGGACTTTGACGACCTCGAATCCGGTGAGGGCGAGGCATGAGACAGGAAACAAACGGAAACCAAAGTGAAACCGTTTCACCTTGTTTCACCGGGCATGGCGGCAGGGTGATGAAACAAACGGAAACCGCGCCCTTTAGGGCGGTTTCTTGTTTCACCCGCTGCACCACGTCCCCGCACGTCTGGGGATTCCCAGAAACTCTGGGGTTTCCAGAGTTGCGTGGTATGCCGCATGGGTCCTTCCCGGTTTGGGCGGCTTGCGGGGGTCGCGGAGCCCCGGCTTTTCACGCTTTCCAGATTTTCTGGAATCGGGAATCCAAGCCCGGCGTTTCAGCACGTTCCAGAAACTCTGGAAATCCTAGAAATCCTGAAAACGGGAGGCGGCATTGACCCTCTACGACTCCGATATTGAGGCCGTGCTTGGTGGAGCGCCCGAGCCCGAGGCATCCGGCACCGTCACCGCCGCCGAGCTTGGCGAATGGCTCAACCTGAGCCCGGCCCGTCTTCACGCTCTGGCGCGAGAAGGCGTCATCCCCCGACACGACGGGCGCTTCGATCTTCGAGAAGCCGTCCGCGCCTATGTCGAGCATCTACGCGCCGGGCAGAAGGGGCGGCTCACGTCGAATCCCGACCTTGCGGCGCAGAAGCTCCGGCTCGCCCATGAGCAAGCCGACAAGCTCGCCATCGCGAACGCTAAGACGCGGGGCGAACTTCTCGACGCAAAAACCGTGGCGATGACGTGGGCGCGGACCTTGACCGACTTGCGCGCCGCGATGCTTGCCATCCCGCAGAGGGTGGCCGGTCGCTGCGCCCTTGACCGCGCTGTCGCCGGAACGCTCGACGATGAAATCCGCGCCGCATTGGAGGCCCTGGCCGATGAAGCATGACCCCTATGAACGTCTCCGCCGCGAAGCCTTGCAGGTGCTCCGCCCGCCGCAGAAGCTCGCCCTCTCGGAATGGGTGGAGGGGCACGTCTATCTGCCATCAAGCATCGCCGCGCATCCGGGCAGGCTTCGCTTGTGGCCTCACCAGCGCGAGATTGCCGACTCCATCGGCAACCCCGCCGTCGAGCGGGTGAGCGTCCTTAAGAGCGTCCGCGTGGGCTATACCCAACTCTTGACCGCCGCTATCGGGCACTATGCCGTGAACGATCCGAGCCCTATCCTTGTCGTCGTGCCCGCCGAGCAAGACGCCCGCGACCTCATGGTCGGGAACATCGAGCCGACGTTCGCGGAGTCGCCTGTCCTGCGGGCCGCGCTGGCGGCGGATGACGGCGGGCGCGACACGCTCTTCCAGCGTCGTTTTCCCGGCGGCTCGCTCAAGCTGGTGAGCGCCCGTGCTCCGCGCAACCTGCGGGGCCACACCGCGCGCGTCCTGTTGCTCGACGAAGTGGACGGCTTCGAGATAAGCGCCGGGGGCGAGGGCGACCCCGTGACGCTCGCCGAACGTCGCACCCTGTCCTATGGCGACCGGAAGATCGTCATGGGCTCGACGCCCGTTGACGAAGCCACCAGTCGGATTCTGCGGGCCTATGAGGCGTCCGACCGTAGAGTCTTCGAGTGCGCTTGCCCGGAGTGCGGAGCCCTCTCTGAGCTTTCTTGGGGCATGATCGAATGGAAACCCGGCGAGCCTGAATCGGCGGCTTTCAGGTGCCCACATTGCGAGGCACTGGTGCCCGAGAGGTTCAAGCCCGAGATGGTCGGGAATGGCAGGTGGCGCGCGACCCGGCCCGAGGTTCTTGGGCACCATGGCTATCGGATGAATGCCCTTATCTCGCTTCTGCCGAATGCGTCTTGGGGCCGCCTCGCCGCCGAGTTTCTGGAATCCAAGCGGAGCCCGGAAACGCTCAAGGCGTTCACGACGACGCTTCTCGCCGAGCCGTGGCGCGACCAGTCGGGCGACGACCTGGACGAGTCCGCGCTCGCCTCGAAACGGGAGGCAATCGGCCTTGACCGGATGCCCGCCGAAACCCTCTTCCTGACCGGCGGCGCGGATGTGCAGAAAGACCGGATCGAACTTACGTCGATAGGCTGGGCCGCTGAGGGCGAGGCAATGGTGCTTGCCCATGAGATCGTGTGGGGCGACCCACTGGAAGGCGAGACGTGGGCGGAGCTTGACGACCTCTTGCGCCGCGACTTCCCGCACCAGCGGGGCGGAACGCTGCGCTATGACGCCGTGCTTGTCGACTCGGGCGACGGGGGCATGACTGATCAAGTCTATGGCTTCTGTCGCCCGCGCATGGCCCGGCGCATTTTCCCGCTCAAGGGCGTGGGAGGCTTCAAGCGCCCGCTGGTGGAACGCTCGAAGGCGAGGGGCATCGTGCTTCAGCTTGTCGGGGTAGACGTGGCGAAACAGCGCCTCTTGAACGCCCTTCAAGCGGGCACGGGCTGGCGATTCAGCGACACCCTGTCCGACGAATGGTTTGCCCAACTCACCGCCAAGCGCCGCGTCGTCAAGTATAGCCGGGGCCAGCCCGTCGCCCGCTTCGAGCGGATCGTCGGCAAGCGGGCCGAGGCGCTGGATTGCGTCGTCTATGCGCTCGCCGCCCGTGCCCTCGTGGGCATAGCCCCGGAACGTCGCGAAGCGGAAGTTGCGAGCGTGACGACGCTGCCGAAACCGCCTAATGTGATCCGAAGCAAGTGGCTCAAGGGGTAGGTCTTGGAAGACGACGAAGAACTCGGGAAATTCCCGCCATGGATAGACCGCGACGCCTTCTATCGCGATTTGGCGGCAGTTGTGGCGAAATACGAACTGACCCTCGGGCAATTCTATGATGGAATCGGAGTCGATGTGTATTCCGATGACCGGCCCGTCACGGGCGACACGATGACGGGACCGATAAACCGAATCGCGGACCTCGCGCGGGCAATACGAAAGGGCAAGTGAATGGCGACGACTGAATATTTCAACAAGGACGTGACCGACGCCGCCGGGGGCGGGGAATACAACCTCGAAGTCGGCACGACGAACTTTGCGGGTGAAGGCCCCCAGATGTATCTCAACTTTGGAGGCAAGGGGATGATCCTTTCACACAAGGACGCGAAAGAGTTTGCCGAGGCCGTCGAGAGCATCGCCTTCTATTTCCGCAACTGGAAGGAATAGGCCCGGCGAATGGGTTTTCTTGCGTTCTGTCTCTTGGTCTACGTCGTGGCAATCACGATTTGGGGCGCGATCAAGAGCCAAGAGGAACGGGCGAAACTAGCGGCAGAGTTTTCAGCTAAACCCGCCCAAAGCATTTTTGTGCTTCTGTGGGTCGCCGCCATTTTCATGTTTGTGATTGGGATATTCGCCCCGATCTTCGGCGAGGCGGAATTTTTCGATTCCGGCTGGCCTATCTGGCAAGTGGGCGGGCTCGCCTCGCTGGCGGGCTGGATCGTCACTTGGTTCTGGAAAATCGACTAGGCTGCCAGCCGGGACCGCCAGTCCTTCACGTTTCCATCGCTCAACATGCCGCCTGTCGTGAAGGCGAACACGTCGTCGGGGGGCTCGACGCCCACGCGCTCGAAATTCCGCACGATCACCAGCCGGATTTTCCACAAAGGCTCGCCGCGCCGATAGCCGACGCCCCAGATGTCCTGAGCTTGCGTGTGCAGCTTGTCGATTACGTCGAGCATTGCGGGGGCCTCTGGGTTGCCGGGGGCGGCTCGCACCCCGCCCCCGGCTCTGTCGAGAGAAGAGCGCGACCTCACCACAGGCCGCGCACCATACGGATAGCATGTCAGCATCCATTCCGCAAGCAAAACGGCTCAGTCAACTTTCTGTTTAGTGTTGTAAACTAATAGGTTAATGACCAAGCGACCCCTACCGTTACGTTGTGCGAGCGGTCCAAATGTCGTAAGACTCGGCTTGTTGAATGCCAGCCGGGAGCCGCACATGTCCAACACCCTGAGCCTTCGCGAGCAAGCCGACCTCGCCGCCGACCTTGACGGAATCGGCGACGAAGAGGGCCGTCGCGCCTACTTCAATCGCTTTCGCACCCTGCGCGACAATGGGGCCGTGTCGCCCGACCTCCCCCCGGAATCGGCAACGTCGGGGCCTATTCCCGCACCGCCTGCGCTGGCGCGCGGATCGTCTTCACCGCCTATGAAGTGTCCCGCAATCGTGAGATGCCCGTCTATCTCGCCCGCTGGCTGGCGGAGCGTCCTGTTGACCCTACCGCCGAATATCCCGTGGGCGAGACGTTCACGCCCCCGTCGCGCCTCGACTCCATCTTCGAGCGGGTGGCGGCGGGCGAGGCCGTCACCCTCACCGCCGAGCAGCCCGCGGTCGACGTGAAGGTCAGCCTCGTGCGGCCGCTCCGGTGACGGGCACCGCCGACATTCTCTCGACACCCTTCGGGGCGGCGGTGGCGGTGAACGGAGCGGACGTGGGAGAAACCCCGCTGCTGCAGCACCGGCTCAAGCCGGGGGCGCACCGGATCGACGTCAGGAAGGAGGGCTACGAGCCCTGGACCTCCTCGGTGACCGTGGAGGCGGGGATTCGTTACGGCACGCTGGCGGAGTACCTGCAAAGTAACGGCTTCGCGCTGCATAACCTGGCTTCGTTGCCGCATATCTCTGTCGCGGGCGCTTGCGCCACGGCGACGCATGGTTCAGGGATCAAGAACGG